>RZYB01000002.1 GCA_009930495.1 Deltaproteobacteria bacterium | reverse complement strand
CCGGCTTCGAGACCGAAACGGAGGGACGGGCATGAATGACGCACTGATGCGGGAGATTCTGGCCGCCGTCCGGCGCGGCGAGCTGGATGTGGAGGGCGCGGCGGACCGCCTTAGGGACAAGGGTTATCTGGATCTGGATCACACCAAGTTCGATACTGTCCGCACCGGGCGCAACGGCTTTCCCGAAGTGGTTTACGCCGAGGGCAAGACGCCCGGACAGGTCGGCGATATTTTCGAGCGCCTGCATGGGCAGGCCAATGTCCTGGCCACGCGCGTGCCCCCGGACACGGCCGCCCACGTGCTCGCGCGCTGTCCGCATGCGCGCCACAACGCCCTGGGCCGGACGTTGACGGGCATTTGCCGGGACATCACCCCCAAGCCGGGCGAGGTGGCCATTGTCACGGCCGGCACCTCGGATCTGCCCGTGGCCGAGGAGGCCAGGGAAACCTGCGTCATGCTCGGCGCGCGGGCGGTCGTCTATCCCGACGTGGGCGTGGCCGGCATTCATCGTTTGTTCGACAAGCTGGATGATATCCGGCGGGCCAGCGTGGTCATTGTCGTGGCCGGCATGGAAGGAGCCCTGGCCAGCGTGGTCGGGGGGCTGGTGCCCCAGCCCGTCATCGCCGTGCCGACGTCGGTCGGCTACGGCGCGGCCCTGTCCGGGTTTTCGGCCCTTTTGAGCATGCTCAATTCCTGCGCCAGTGGCGTGACCGTGGTCAATATCGACAACGGCTTCGGCGCGGCCTGCGCGGCTTGCCGAATCCTCGGGCAGGCCTGAAGCATGGTCGATCCCGGCTTGGCCGGCTCCACGGAATCCGTGACCCGGTGGCAAGCGCCATGGATTTCGACTATTCCGGCACCCGCTCCATACCGGCCCATTTGGGTTCGTGTAGCGGCAGGATATGTTCGGCCAGGGTCTTTGCCCGGACCAGGGTGGCGTAGGCTTCGTACGTGTCGACATGGGTACCCGGCGGGATGACCTCCATGTCCATGGCCCGAATCGCCTTGGGGGGGTACAGATTTTCCAGAATAGTGCAAAACCCGCAGATCAGGGCGCTGCCGCGCGGTGTCTCCACCCGCACCGACATACCGCCTTCGGTGTGGGCGGGTGTGTGGATCATGGTAATGCCGGGCACGATCTCCGTGTCCTGGGTCAAGGCCACGATCTGGCCGTTTTCCTCGACGTCCTCGATGTAATCTTCCAAGTATCGGAAATCGAGCGGATGCGGATCATGAACCCGGGTCAGCTCTTTTTCGTGGACATAAAACCGGGCGTTGACGCATTTGTAATCATTTTCGCAGTGATCATTGTGCAGATGCGTGTGCAGGACAATGTCGATGTCCTCAGGTTTCAAGCCATACCGGGCCAAACCGCTTTCAAAGGTGTGGATCGTGCCCCCGATGGCCCGCTCCCGCTCCTCCGAGACAACCGGGTTCATCTCCCCGGTATCGACCAAGATCGTGATGTCCCCGCCTTCCAGATACCAACAATAGATGGGAATGGTGTAGGAGGTGCCATAATCGTACTGATAGGTCATCATGCCCTTGTCGAAAACCTTGGTCCCCATGACGATGGGGTGGATGATGTAGGTCATGCCCTGCTCCGTGTATCAAGAGTGCCGATCAACGCATCCAGCCCCACAAACGGTTCACGAGGCCGAAGGGATCTCCATCCGGAATCCAGAATACCCGGTCTGCACGGGACAATCCAGATTTTCACGGAGATAGGTCGCGGCCGCCTCCCCCGTGCAATGACACGGCACGAGCATGTCGGGCCGCGACTCGCGCAAGGCGTTCACCGTTTTTTCCAGCCGTTCCGGGCTGGCCGCGTTCAAATGCAAGCCACCGATAACGGCGTGAATACGATTCTCGCCAGTGATTTCGCGCACATAGGTCAATGTATTGATGAGCCCGGAATGGCAACAGCCCAGGCAAACCACCAACCCCGCTTCGGTGGCGATCCATAGCGCCTGGTCGTCCTCGAGCAAATCCGGGCGCTGCCCCTCGGGATCGAGAAAAAACGGTCCGCCCGTGTCCTCGAAATCCGTGCGCCGGGAAATGGCCCCGGTCAGCCCCAGACCTTCACCCAGGGACACCGGCCCACTGGCCCAATGCATCCGGAACAAGGGCAGTCGGTACAGGGCGCGAACCGAGGCCGCCGGCATGCGGATATCCCGGGCCTCGCCCGCGCGGACACTGTACCGGGGCTCGGTCACGCCGGCATGGGCGTGGACATTGACCTCCAACGCGGTCGCCAGAACAAGCGGCACCGCGCCGGTATGGTCATAATGTCCATGACTCAGAACCAATGTGTTGAGCCGCCCCAAATCCATGCCCAGGGCCAGGGCGTTTCCGGCCAGGGCCTCGCCCTGGCCGGTGTCCAGCAAAATACGCCGGTCCTTGGTCTCGATCCACAAGGCAAAGCCATGCTCCGGCATGCACCCAGGACCAGCCTGATTATCCACCAACACCGTCAATTCAGCCCGTTGCGTCATAGCCACTCCCGCCTAAACAGCCTTGGGATCGGGAAGATGCAGCAAGGGCTCGACCACCGCCCGCATCAATTCCGCGGAAGGACTCGACGCATAGTGCATGACAAAAGCCTGTCCTTCGTCTCCGGCCACGGCGATTTGGGGATCAATGGGGATGGAGCCCATGAAGGGCACGCCCATGTCCTCGGCCATGGCCTTGCCGCCGCCGGAACGCAAAATCTGGGTCACTTCGCCGCACTTCGGACAGACAAACCCACTCATGTTCTCGACGACACCCAACACCTTCATCCCCACCTGGGCGCAAAACGTGATGGACTTGCGGACATCCATGGCCGCCACGCGCTGCGGCGTGGTCACGACCACTGCTCCATCGATGGGCTTGATGAGCTGGCACACGGACAAGGGCTCGTCACCCGTTCCTGGAGGCGCGTCGATGATCAGGTAATCCAGCTCCCCCCAGGCCACGTCGGACAAGAACTGCCGGATGACCTGACCCTTCATTGGTCCACGCCAGATCACCGCGTCATCGGGATTGCGCAGCAAAAAGCCCATGGACATGACCTTCAAATTGCCCAGCTCCACCGGCAGCAGACCGTCCGGGCCGTTCTCGATGGTGGCTCCTTCCAGGCCAAGCATGGTCGGCACGCTGGGTCCGTGAATGTCCACGTCCAACAGGCCGACTTTCTTGCCAGCCAGCATGAGTCCCATGGCCAGATTCACGGCCACCGTGCTCTTGCCGACTCCGCCCTTGCCGGACATGACCATGATTTTATGCTTGATATGACACAATCTCGATTGCAGGGCCCGACGTTCCTCGAAGTCCCTGTCGTTCTCTCCGGTCTGGCGTTTGGAAGCCGAGCACGAACCATCCTTGCACGAATCGCACGCACTGGCCTTGGGCGCCCCACTGTGTTCCATGTTCTCCATTCGATTCCTCGATGCCTGTTACCTGTTATTTGTTATCGATTTCTCGCAACCGAGTCGCCACGGTCGCAAGTTCCTGCTCCAGCTGGCGCACCCTGGCTTGCAGTGCCTCGGCCTCGACGGTCGGGGCCGAGGGCGGCGTCGGTTCGGCCCAGCCCGCCCCAGGAGTCATCCGTCGACAGAATCCCCGTTTCCGTCCAAGTCCGAAGCCCGCGCCGACGCCAAGTCCCTGGCTCGTCGTCCCCTGATCCGGGTCCGTGCATAGCCAGGCGCCGCGTCCGGTTTGAGGCCCGAGTCCCCGTGGTCCTGTTCCATCTCCTCGTGGCATGACATCCTCCGTGATTCGCGGTTTATTCGGGAATCAACCCCGCGCCGGCGGCCACGCCCAAACCCCATGCCCCGACAGCCGGGCATGGCAAAACGTTCGTCCAAGCCGCCGCTCTTCCACGCCGCGACCACCATCTCCACGTCTCCGGCCACGAAACCGACAACACGGATGCCCCGCGCCATGAGCGCCTCGTGCATGGGCCGGGAAATGGCCCCGCAGATCAGGGTATCGACCCCCAATCCGACCATTTCCTCGGCGCGCAACGCGGGCTGTGGACAGTTCAGGGTGCCGTCTTCCGGCTGATCGGCCAAAATCAGAATCCGCCCGCCCGTGTCAAAGACAGGGGCGACCCGGTTCCGCCAGACATGAATGGCTATACGCGGCATGAAAACTCCTCATGGTCACACCAAAAAGCATGGACCGTGCCGCTGAAATCCCAAAAAACCACAAACAAGACCCCGGGCCGTTTTTTTCAAAAATCCGACCCCGCCAGAGGCGGGAAGCGTTGCATCCCCGCACCCTCGATCTCCTTCGCGAGAGCGCCACGGCTACTATTCCCGATGACTCCGGCCATCCCGAGCCGGGGCGGTCATACCCAGACGCTTCATGCGCCGAAACAACGTGGTCTTGTGAATGCCAAGCTCGCGCGCCGCGGCCAGTCGATTGAAACCGTTCCGCTCCAGGGCTTCCTGAATCGCCTGGATATCGAGCAAGTCGTGGGCCGTGTCCAATTGATCGGCATGCTCGTGGCGCGCGGCGGGAGCCAGTTCCTCGGGCAAATGGGCGATACCGATCCGGTCCCGGCCGCAAAGAATAAACGCCCTTTCGACAGCGTTCTCCAGCTCGCGGATATTGCCCGGCCAATGGTGCGCCATGAACAGGGACAAGGCCTCGGAATCAATGCCGGGCACGGCGCGGTTCTGGATCTGGTTGAAATGCCGGATAAACTGATCGACCAGCAGGGCGATATCCTCCTTGCGTTCACGCAGGGGAGGCAGCTCCAAGCGGACGACGTTGATCCGGTAATACAGATCCTCCCGAAATTCTCCCGAACGGATCAGATCCGGCAAGTTGCGGTTGGTGGCCGCGATGATCCGGGCATCCGTGGTTTCGGTCCTGGACGCCCCAAGAGGTTCGAAGGTGCGCTCCTGCACCACGCGCAGCAGGCGGACCTGCAAGGCCGGGCTGATTTCCCCGATTTCATCCAGAAAGATGGTCCCTCCCCGGGCCTGGGCAAAGCGTCCCAGACGATCCCGAATCGCCCCGGTGAAGGCTCCGGCCTTGTGCCCGAACAATTCGGACTCCAACAGGGTGTCGGGCAGGGCCGCGCAATTCACGGCAATGAAGGGGCCGCCGGCCTGGGGGCTCAGGGAATGGATCGTCCTCGCGAAAAGCTCCTTGCCCGTGCCCGTCTCCCCGGTGATCAGCACAGTGCTCGGACTGGCCGCGATGGCCGGCAAAACCCCGAACAGCCGATGCATGCGCGGACTGCGGCTGGTCAGCTCGCCGACATGATAGCGCCCTTCGAGCTCCCGCTTCAGGGCGTCGATTTCGGACAGGTCGCGAAAGGTTTCGGCGCCGCCGATGACACGGCCGGTCTCGTCGCGGAGCACGGCGGTGGACACGCTGATGGGCAGCCGTTCGCCCTGGGCGGTGACGATATACCCACACGAGCCGATAATCGGCCGCCCGCTGGCCAGGGTGCGTTGCAACGGGCAGTCGTCGCCGCACAGACTGGACCGAAAAACTTCCGAGCACAGCCGGCCCAGAGCCTCGGATTTGGGCACGCCGGTGATTTCCTCGGCCGCCCGATTGAAAAACGTGATGCGCCAGCTCGAATCCACGGTGAACACGCCATCGGAAATGCTTTCCAGGATGGCTTCGGTGGATGCCGGGGCCAGGGTGGTTCCATTTTTCGCCATGCCCTTCCTTGATCCCTGGAAGGCGGCTGGTCAAGGCCGGGGGTGGACGGGTTGGTGCATTCAAGGTTATTTTCCCTGGCCGAAGGGATTGAAGTCAAAGCCAATGTATGCTTCGCTCCCCGTGATCCCGGCGAATCCGGGCCACGTCCACGAGGGCCCGTTCCAGACACCCCGTCACGGCGTCATGTCCACGAAACCTTTCTTTTCCGGAGTACGCATGGAAACATTTTCTGTCTTGCTGGTCGATGACGAGGAAGAATTCCTACGCACCATCATCAAGCGCCTGACCAAGCGCGGCATCGAGGCCGTCGGCGCCACCCGTGGCGAGCAGGCCCTGGAACTCATGGCCGAATTCCCTCGTGACGTGGTCGTTCTGGATGTCAAAATGCCGGGCATGGATGGCCTGGAGGTTCTCAAGCGCATCAAGGACCAATGGCCCAACACCGAGGTCATCATGCTAACCGGGCATGCCAGCGTCGAGGCCGCCGTGGAAGGCATGGACGGCGGGGCCTTCGACTACCTGATGAAGCCAGCGGATTTCGAGGATCTGCTCTACAAACTGGAGGACGCCTTCCGCAAAAAAACCCTGCGCGACCGGGGCGACAGGAAACAGAACGAAAACGGGACCGTCGGCGAGAACTGACTTGAAACACGTCCATTCCCGCCTCTTCTTCGACAACAACGATCACCAGCTTTTGCGCATCGTCAACGACGTCCTGACCCGGAGCACGCGTCCCCAGACCATGAGCTCCCTGCTGGCGCCCTACATGCACCCGCATGGAATCAAGGAAATGGCCGCGCCCAAGGGATTGCGGATCGCCTACGCCATCGTCGGCCTGTTGGGATCGCTCGAGGCCGGCAAGGCTTCGGACCGACTCGGCGCCCTGCGCAGCCTCATGGATGAAGTCCTGCATTCGGCCACGACCTATCTGCGTAAAAACACGGCCCGGGTCCTGATCCAGATCATGAAGGAATTGATCCGCCATCCGGACGACGAACTCAAGCAGCTCCAGCTGGCCCACGACTTCCGCATGGCCGCGGCGGGAAAGCCCCGCGTGGTGCGGGCCGAACTGGACAAATACCATTTGCTCGAAATGCCCGAGGAATGGAACCAGCTGGCCTTTGACGACCATGTCCACGACGCCAACACCAAGGGCCGCAAATCCCCCACCCACCTGGTCATGGACGCCTGGGTCAAGGGTATCCGCTATTTGACCGTGGTGTATTACAACTATGTCGAACCGGCCGTGGTCGAGGAATTGCTTGAGGCGGCGGCCATCCTGGACATGCATATCCGCATCGGCATCGAAGTCTCGGCGCGTTTCCGGGGAAAATATGTGCGCATCACCTGGGAACCGCATGGATTCACGGACAGCCAATCCTTTCTGGAGTTTCTGCAAGAACAGCCGGTCATGGACTTCATGAAGGACGGCAGACAGGTCTCGGCCTATCAGCAACGGTACGTGTTCCAGGCCCTGGCCGCCTTCAACCAGCGCCACCGCCAGACACTCAACGACGAATACGGCATGAACCTGCCCGAATTGGACGAAGCCGGATTCACCCGGTTTGTCGGCACCGGCCAGCCCTCCTTGCTGCACCTGGCCAAGTACATCCAAAGTCTCATGCTCCCGGAATTGAAGCAGGCCGTGGAGCGAATGCGCCAGGAGTATCCCCGGGCCAGGCCGGAAAGACGCCAGGAGTTGACGCAGCTGGTCGACGGCCTGAACGCCATCGATTCCGAAATGCTGATCTCGGCCTATCTGCAGCCCTGCCGCAATCCGGACCTGCACGATCCGACCACGCCACAAAACGGGCCGGACGTGCCCGCCATCCTGCATCTGGAACCCGGCCAGCTTCTGCCGCGACTGGCCCGATTCCATTCCGGCTCGCGTTTCACCCTCAACCTGAGCAATCTGAGCATCCCCGATACCCTGGAGATTCTGTACGATTGCCGGGGGCATGTCAGCCACCTGGAAGTCTACAATCTCAAGGACGCCTCGCGGGGCAAATGGTCCTTCCCCGTCAACGCGCCACGCGTCTGCCCCGGGGACGCCGTGGAACTCATCAGCCCAGAGCGGACTTTTGCCCAGGTCTCGGCCCTGCAAAAAGCGCTGAACGAAGAAAACGTCATCGCCTTGAAGCGGGCCATCCGGACCGTGGTCTGGGCCCACGAGGAAGACCGCCTGACCTTGGAGAAAAACCTGGCGGTGGCCAGGGCCGGGGAGGACGCCAACCTCGTGCCGCAACTCGAACACGCCCTGGCGGTCATGAATGAACGCAAGGCCAAGCTGCTCGATATTCTGTTCGACATCGAGTCCTTCCACAAATTTTACAAAAAACGCCCCCTGGAATCACGCATCGGCAGCGGCTCCACCGGCCAGTCCCGCCACCAGCACGGCATGGGATTGGTCGTGATCGACACCCTGCCCGCCCGGGCACGGGAAAAAGCCCGGCAGCAGCCCGGCCAACGCCGGCTCATACCCGTCACGGCCCGCATGACGGCCCGCTCCTCGACGCGGCTTGGCGCCAGCGCGGATCGGTCATGTTTCGCCAGTCTGCTGGCACGCTGTCCCGGCCTCGACATGAATGGCCAGGATTCGCGCGTCGATTGGAGCCTGGACCGGATCGAAATCCATCCGGGACATCCAGGCAACATCCTTACCCTGGGCGGGGTCCAGACCTGCCACGACAACGGACTGCGCATCGAGGCTTCGGACACCCCCAGAATCAAAAGTCGCCTGGGCTGCAGATATCTGAACACGGCGTTCAAGAATTGTCTCAAAATTTTGGTCGGGTTCGTGCCGGCTTTTTTGACCTTTGCCCTGACCAAGGATTGGTGGGTGCTGGCCTACCTGGGCGGCTTCATCTGGTTCGGCATCACGGGCGTGCGCAACATCATCCAGGCGGTGCTGGGAGGTGGCGGATTACGGCGCTCTCCACTGCTGCAATGGAACTCCCTGGTCAGCTGGAGCCGTATCTCGGAATCATTGCTGTACACGGGCTTTTCCGTTCCCCTGCTCGACTTTTTGGTCAAAAGCCTGTTGATGGAAAAAGGCCTGGGCATAACCACCGCGACCGATCCCATAACCCTCTATGCGGTCATGGCCCTGGCCAATGGCATCTACATCTCAAGCCACAATATCGTGCGCGGGCTGCCTCGGAGCGCGGCCGTGGGCAATTTCTTCCGGAGCATTCTGTCCATTCCCCTGGCGGTCCTTTTCAACGCCGGCCTGGCCGGCGCCATGCACATGGCCGCCATTCCCGGAGTCGAACAGGCTCTGCAAAAATGGGCGGCCGTGATTTCCAAGCTGGCCTCGGACTGCGTGGCCGCGGTCATCGAAGGCCTGGCCGATCGCCAAAACAACGTGCGCATGCGCCTGACCGACTACCACGCCAAACTCATCCTCATGTTCGACGCCTTTGCCCGACTGGACGTTCTTTTTCCGGAAGAGGACGTGCTGGACATGCTGCGGTCGCCCAAAATGTTCATCGAAACCATCAACTATGAAACCCGGGATCTCGAACAGGTCTTTATCGTCAATGGGTTGGATCTGATGTATTTTTGGATGTACCAACCACGGGCCAGAAAAGCCCTGTCCATACTGCTTGGCAGCATGACCCAGGAGGAATGGCTGATTTTCTACCGATCACAATTCGTGCTCAAACGCTACCGTGAGATCAGCCAACTGTTCGTGGATGGATTGGTCGGAAAGAATTTTTCCAAGGCCCTGGCTTTCTACCTGGACCATTCGGACGAGTATCTTCAAGGATTGGAGCAGTTGGGCGCCGCGCATCCGCCACGTCAACGCGGCTAAAAAACTCAAAATTTCCGATCCAGCAACAGATGGGAAGCGTACCCCAGCACGGCCGCGGCGTAATACGGGGCCATGTCCTGGGGCGAGGAGCCGTACAGCCAGACCGGCAACAGCACCAGGGGCAGCGGCACCAAAAGCATGGCCCACCAGGTGTGCGTCCAGCCCCTGTGGGACCCGATGGCGGGAAGCATGGCCACGAACCCGATGATGGCCGCCCACCTGTATAACCCCTTGATGATGAGGGCAAAATCAAGCACGCCCAGGATCGTGTAAAACACATGCTGACCCTTGGAGTCCGTGTCCACGTCCGGAAAAAGCGCACCAAGCAGCACCAACCCGCCCAAAACAGCCACGACCGGCGGCTCTGGCTGATATTGCCCAAACCAATACACACCGCCGCCAACAGCGCCGGCGGCGAGCGCCCCGCCAATCAAATGCCCTTTGTATCCCGGCATGGTTCCTCCTGCATTGAAATATCATGAATGCGCCCAGCTCCCTTGCAAATCGAGCACATAAGGATTCACACGCCACGACGCGCGCCGCGGCGCAAGTCCATCCATCCTTGGACGAACGACATCTGGCCGACGCCTCGGAAGTGAACGCGTCAGTCCGTGCCCGCCCGGTCAAAATACAGATTGATCAAGGCCAGACAGAAGGTGCCGACGATCAACAGCAACGAGATGGCGTTGATGACCGGCGTGGAGCCGTCGCGGACCTGCAGGTACAGATTGATGGGCAGGGTTGGTTGGGAACCGACCAAAAAAAGCGTGGTGTTGAAATTTTCGAAACTCATCAAAAAAGCCACGGCTCCCGAGCCAATGATGGAACTCCGCAAATACCGCAGGGTAATATACCAGATCACCTGAAACCGGGTCGCGCCCAAATTGAGAGCCGCCTCCTCCAGGGCTGGATCGAATTTGCGCAGCTTGGCCGAGACCACCAAACAGACAAAGGTCGTGATGAACGAAAACTGCCCCAGAATCACCAGCCAGAAACTGGGCCGGAAAACCTCCAGATCCAACCCCAGGTAGTCCTCGAAAAACACTCCGGCCGTGTTGGCGCCAAGCAAAATGGAAATGCCCAGAATCACCCCGGGGATGACCAGGGGCGCAAGCATCAGAAAATACAAAAGGCCCTTGCCCCAAAATGTTTCCTGTTCGAACAAAAAAGCCGCGCAGACCCCAACCAGCACGCACAAGACCGATACCCAGGCCGCGGTTTGCAGACTGACCTTGAGGGCGCGCAAATTGTCCGCGTCCTCGAAAATCCCCACCCGCTCCGGGCCGGCCGCGAAAAACCAATCCACGCTGAATCCGTTCCAGGGCAGGGATGGAAAATTCGAGTCATTGAAGGCCAGGACACAGGTCACCGCCAGGGGCGCGAACAAAAAAATAAAATACAGGGCAATGAAAAGCCCGAAGGACCAGTCATACCGCCTGGATCTGGGCAGGCCACGGATCATGACGCCACCTCGCCCAGCTTTTGTCCGGACAGTTTGAGCCCGCCCCAGATGATGCCGGAGCTTAAAACCAGCAGCAAAAATCCAAAGGCGGCACCCTGGTTCCAGTTGAAGCTGGCGATGAACTGATTGTAAATTTGCTCCGTGAACCACAGGGAATTCTTGCCGCCCATCAGATTCGGGGTCAGATAATTTCCCAGAACCAACATGAAAACCACGATGGAGCCCGAGGTAATGCCCGATTTGCAATGCGGGATGATGATCGACCACCAAATCACCGGCTTGCTCGCGCCCAAATCGTGGGCGGCCTCGATCAGGCTGTCGTCCAGGCCTTCCATGACCGAGACCAGCGGCACGACCATGAACAGCATCGAGGTATAAACCAAACCCATGATCATGGTGGCGTCATTGTAGAGCATCTCGACGGGGGCGTGCGCCAGCCCTGTTTTGAGCAAAAAATAATTGATCACTCCGGACTCGCGCAGCAAAATCATCCAGCCATAGACCCGGACCAGCTCGCTGACCCAAAACGGCAGCAGCAAAAGGACCATGAAAAAACCGCGCACTCCCGGACGGGCCAGCTTGGTGACGTAAAAGGCCACGGGCAGGGACAGGATCAGGGTCAAAAACGTGGTCACGATGGAATACAAAGCCGTGCGCACGAATGTGTTCCAATAGATGGGCTCGGTGAAAAACGTGATGTAGTTGGCCAGGGTCCAGGCGCCGTCGGCGCGAAAACTGAGGATCAGAAGATCCAGATGCGGCAGGAGGATGAGCAAAAAAAGCCACAGCAAAACCGGAGTCAGGAAAAACCAGAACGTGGCGCGCATCCTCATGCCTCGTCTCCCCGGTGCTCGAAGGCGATGCCGGACTGGGGATGCCATCCAATATCGATGACCGCACCCGGAACAATATGATCGAAGGACCGATTCTGGGGCAAGGCCACCAGCAATTCATGACCAGAAGCAGTGATGGTCAGCAAACGGCTGTTGGCGCCATCGAAAAGCACGGCCTTGACCGTGACCGGAAAGCGATTCAGCCCAGGAGCCGGGGCGGGCTCGATCCGCATGGCCTCGGGCCGCAAAAAAAGCATGGCCTGCTGCCCGGATGTCATCCCAGGACGAAACCGGGACCGAAAGACAAAGCCTTCCGTGGTCCGGATCTCGGCCACGTCTCCGTCCAGGCCCCGCACCTCCCCGAGCCAGCGGTTGGTGTCGCCGACAAAACCCGCGACAAAGGGCGTGCACGGATCGGAGTACAACTCGCGCGGCGTGCCAACCTGCTCGAAACGTCCCTTGTTCATCACCGCCACCCGGTCGGACATGACCAGGGCCTCGGACTGGTCGTGGGTGATATAGACAAAGGTGGTTCCGATCTTGGCCTGGAGTTTCTTGAGTTCGACCTTCATCTGTTCGCGCAACTTCAAATCCAGGGCCCCCAAGGGCTCGTCCAGCAGCAACACGGTGGGCTCCAGAACCAGACACCGGGCAATGGCCACGCGCTGCCTTTGGCCTCCGGATAATTGCTGAACACGCTTGCCCCCAAAACCAGGCAGATCGACCCGTTCCAGGATCTCATCGGTGCGGCGGCGAATCTCGGCCGAGGACAGACCCCGCCGTTTCAGGTCAAAGGCGATGTTCCCGGCCACGTCCATCATGGGAAACAGGGCCAGGTGCTGGAAGACCAAGTTAACCGGCCGTTTGTTGGGGGCCACGCCCTGCATGTCCCGCCCGCTGATGGCGATGGTTCCACTGGTTTGCGTCTCGAACCCGGCGATCATCCGCAACAACGTGGTCTTGCCACAACCCGAAGGACCGAGAATGGAAAAAAACGACCCTTTGGGCACCTCGAAGGACACATCGTCCACGGCCAGAAAGGTTCCGAATTGCTTGACCAGATGCGTGATGGCCAGATCGACGTCCATGGTTCTCCCAAAAAGTTGTGGCCGGGAACAGCTCCCGGCCATTGACGAAAAGCACGCTATTTCGATGCCTTGACTTTGTCCAGCACCTTGCCTTCCAGGGCTTCGAGCTTGGCTGGAACCGGTGGGTACCATTTGATGTTGTCAATCACCGCCTGCGGAAAGGATCGTTCGAAATGCGCCTGAAAAGCCGGATCGATAAATTTGCCCGCGTCCCTGGAGGCCGTGGGCGTCTTTTCGGCACTGGTGAACAGCGCGGCGTGTTCGGGCTTCATCATGAAATTGATCCATTTGTAGGCGGCATCCACATTCTTGGCCTTGGCCGGAATGGCAAACGTGTCGATCCAGCCCAGGGCGCCTTCAACAGGGGCCACGAAATCCAAATCCTTGTTCTCGTCGTGCAGCTTCCACCCACCATTGTCCCAGGCCTCGGCCACGGTCACCTCGCCGGAACGGACGGACTCCAAGAGCTGATCGCCATTGGCCCAGTAATTCTTGACCAAGGGCTTGGCCTTGATCAACTCCGCCTCGACCTTCATCAACATCTCGGCATACCCTTTCTCATCGGCATACAGCGCGAAGGGATCGTACCCGAGCGCGAAGGCCAGGCCGATGATCACGGGACGCTTCAGACGGTAGCTGACGCGGCCCTTGTACCGGGGATCGACGAGCGCCTTCCAGGATGTCGCGCCCTGGGCCTTGGCCGCGTTGACGACCAGACCCGAAGTACCCCAACAAAACGGCACGGCATGGGACTGGGCCTTGACCACGGTGTTCTTCTTGACCGCGTCGAGCATGGACGGAATGAATAAATTCGTGTCGATCTTGGAGTAGTCGATGGGCTGGTAGATACCGAACGCCTCTTGTACCGAGGAAATACGATCCTGGCTGGGTTGGGCCAGATCAAAGCCGGCGCCGCGCGTGGCCCGCAGCTTGGCGATCATCTCTTCGTTGTTGGAATAGGTCACTTCGACAGTGATCCCGGTTTCCTTTTGAAATTTGTCCACCAATTCCTTTGGCGCGTACCCTTTCCAGGTCAAGAGCTGCAGGGTTTCGGCCATGACCGGGGTCGAAGCCAGCACCAACAACGCCGCCAACACAATCATTTTTTTCATGCGACAACTCTCCTTTTGGATGGTGAAAGACATGGAGGCAAAATCACGTATCATTGGCGTAAATGCATGACAAGAACGTGACAAAAGCGTGACCACATCGTCCAGGAAACGAGCCGTGCCGGCGTTTCGCGAGCAGCTCCGAAAAATTGGCCTGAAAACTGCTTGTCATTTGTGGGCACACACTATCGACAGTTTTTTGACACGGAGACCGCGCATGACCTTGATTGATCCCCTGCACTTGATGACCCTCATGGGCACGGCCCCGGACCGAAGCAACCGCGCTCTCGCCGGCACAAGCCAAAAAGCCGGCGGATTTCAGCGCCAGATCCAAAACGCCATGTCGCAATCCGACAGGGACGTCCTGGAAAATCTACAAGGGTCGGGAATGGAAAACACGCTCATGCGTGACGCCCTGAATGGGCTGTCCAGCCTCGTGAGCTTGCGGAGCAAAATTTCCAGCAAGGCATCACGGAGTCAACAATCAGCCCACCAGGGCGTGGGCAGCCTGTCCGCGCGATTCGAGTCCGGAACCCAGGGCGTGAACGCCATCGGCTATGACCGAACGGGCGGCACGTCCTATGGCACATATCAAATCGCGTCGAAACCCGGCACCATGGGGCGGTTCATTGAATATCTGGAAGAGCGGGAGCCCTCTTGGGCGGCCAAGCTCAAGGCGGCCGGGCCGGCCAACACCGGCTCCCGAAAGGGTCGCATGCCCGAGGCATGGGCGGCCATCGCCAAGGAAGACCCGGATCGATTTGGACAAATCCAGCGAGAGTTCGTCGACGCCACGCACTACGAACCGGCCCGCCAAAAAATTTTGGCCAAAACCGGCGTGGACATGGACACCTTGCCCAAGGCGGCCCAGGAAGCCCTATGGAGCACGTCGGTCCAGCACGGTCCGGCCGGAGCTGCCGGAATTTTTGGCCGGATCATCAGCTCCATCAAGGGCACGCACTCGGGTACCGCTTTCGCGCAACAGCTCATCAACAACGTGTACGATGATCGCAAGGAGCATTTCGGGTCGTCGACAGCCTCGGTTCAGGCCAGCGTGCGGGGGAGGATGAACGCGGAAAAGGAGATGGTCCTGGCCATGCTCGGGGAACGGGACCGGCAAACGGCGTAGACAGGGGCGAATGCCCTTTTGGTCAACATCGGGCATGCGCCCCCTGCCAATGGATGCACTAAATCCGAAAACGCAGAATGCCGACTTTCGTGGCCGGCCTTTCCTCGAACCGACTTTTGAAAACCAACTTGTTGTCCCTGTAAAAAGCAAGCACCCGGTCAACAATTTTCTCGGCGTCCCGCCTTTCGATCCTGCCCGTGTAGGTCCGCTCGACAATGTCGACGCCCATGTCGCGGGTTATTCTGTTGTGTAGAAAAAGCATCAACGCCGTGCCTTCAGCTCCGAGAAACGTGGTCGGCGCGAAAATTTTCTTTTTGCTTTTGACTGTCACGCCCTCGTCGTTGATATCCACATCAACGTAATTCTTTCCAATAATGACCACGCCATGGTCCTTGACCTCCGTGCTGGCGTGGACCGTTCTGAATGAACACGCCAGGGATACGACCACGAGCATTGCCACGGACAAAAAACACCATGCCCATTTCTGTTTTTCAATCGCCACGTCCATAACGCCTCCTTGTCTCTGCAAATCCATTTTTCCCGGACAAAAATCCGAATTTTCCAGACTCCCCAATCCCGCCTGAACCATGCAATACCAATCTGGCTCAACGAGAAAAAGAACAAATCAAAAAAATTCAGCTGGCCTTCCCCATGCGCCGCGCGGGGAACTCCAACATCAAGCAAGAATCGCGCCCCGGCTACAGACCGCTCTGCACCCGCCACAGTCCCGCGTAAACACCGCCGGCGTCCACCAAACCCGCGTGCGTTCCGCGCTCGACAATGACGCCATCGACAACAACAACGATTTCGTCGCAATGCCGGACCGTGGACAAACGATGGGCAATGGCCAGTGTGATGCGGCCATCACGGAGCGATTTGAGATTACTTTGGATGACTTCCTCGGTCCGGGTATCCACGCTGGACGTTGCCTCGTCCAAAATCAAAAATTCCGGAGCGCGCAAAATGGCCCGGGCCAGGGAAATTCGCTGCCGCTGACCGCCAGACAACTTCAGTCCCCGGTCTCCGACCATCGTGGCATAGCCATGGGGCAAGGCCGCGATGAACTCGTGGGCTCCAGCCATGCGCGCGGCCTGGATGACGTCGGCTTCGACGGCCAGGGGCGAGCCCAGACGGATATTCTCGTCCACGCTGCCATGAAACAAATACGCGTCCTGGGAAACATATCCGATGCGGCGCCTCCAGGAATCCAGGGCGATATCGGACAAGGGGACTCCATTGACCACGATCTCCCCTTCGGTGGGGTCAAAATAGCGGAGCATGAGCTTGGCAAGGGAACTCTTGCCAGCACCCGTCGGCCCAACCACGCCCAAGACCCGTCCCCGTTCCAAGGAAAGGGAAATACCACACAAAACACGATCTCGATCGGGATAGGCAAAAGAAACGTCATGGACGTCCACCCGCTCCAAGTCTCCGGCGAGCTCCCTGGATCCAGGACGGTCGCGAACCACGGGATTGGTGTCAAAAATCTCGTTGATACGCAGCGCCGAAGCCTCGGACTGCTGGATCTGATTGATGAGCATGCCAAAAATGAACAGCGGCAGGACAAGGCGCATGGCCATGAGCACAAACGTCGTGAAATCCCCCAGGCTCGGGCCGGTGCCCGTCAGGGTCATCCACCCGCCCAGGCCGATCAAAAGGCCGTAGCCCACGCCAGCCACCCCGTACAACAGGGGAATGAAACGGGCACGCTCCTTGGCCGCGCGCATGGCCGCGTCGCGATACTCGGCGGAGCACTGACGGATACGCTCTGTCTGGTGACTCTGGGCTGAATACGCCTGGATAACCGGCATGCCCTGGACGTTGTTTTCAAGAACGGCATTGATTTCGCCCACGGACCGCCTTGCCTCGCGGTAGCGCGGGGCGACACGGGTGGCGAAAAAGCGCACGGCCCAAACCGCCAGGGGCATGGGCGCCATCAACAATACGGCCAAATGCCAATCGAGCCAGAAAAGGATGCCGTACACACCGGAGAACGTGATGACCAGGCGGACGATGCTGGTCAAGGTGTCGGAGAAAAACCGTTCCAGATTGTCCACGTCCCCGGCCAGGACAGCCATGATGTCTCCAGTCTGGCGGGACTCGAAATAGGATACATCGAGTTTCTGGACGTGGGCATAAAGGGCCACCCGGAGCTCGTGCCTGATCTTCTGGGCCACGGTGTCCAGACAGTAATCGCTCAGGCTTTGGAAAAGGGCCAGACCGGCAAAAGTGGCCAGGACAAGCAGGCCGGCCCAGACAAACTCGGTCCGAGCCAGATCCTGCCCATCCCGGATGGCGCGGGTCACGGTATCGACGACCTGGCCTACCACGATCATGGGCAGCAAATCAAAAAAACGCGCGCCGGCATTGGCCGCCAATCCAAGCACGACCAAAGAGCCGTGTGGCCGGGCAAACCGCGTCAAACGCCACAGAGCGCGCCCCATGACCGAAACGGATGGTTTGTCTTTCATTTTTCACACGACCCTGGCAAACAGTCTCCGCCTGGATACATCAACGGTGATCAGAGCATGGCATGGGCGCCACCAAGGAGGGAAATTCGACGAAACGCCAATCCGGTCGGGATTATTTCCCCGGAGCGCAGCGCAGATTGCGGATACCGTCGTGAAACAAAACCTCCATGGTGTTCGCCGCGATCATTTTTTGGACATGTCCAAGACCAAAAGTAGGGTGGTCGATGACGTCCCCGGCCTTGAAGGAAAAGGTCATGGCATAGGGTTGGGGAACGCTTCCGGCCACGTTCTTCTCCCAGACCGCCTCCACGGCGGCGCTTTGCCTGCGTTGGGCCGCCGCGGACTGCCCCTTCGGAGCCCGAGGAGTCGTGGTCTTGGGCTTGGCCTTGGGAGCGGGCGTGGCCGATTGGAAAGCATGTCGGCCTCCACACACCTTGCATTCCACCTTGGCGATCTTGTCACCATCCATGACCACGACATGGTGGTCGGTGACAGTCTTGCATCGTTTACACATGGACTCCACGGAACTACCGGCCTGTATTTGTTTTTGGGACATCGAGGATCCTTGGGATGAGAGGTCTGGAAAAAAAAGCCACAAGGATATCCTTGTGGCGCTGCATTTCTGTTTTTCTATCTTGTTCCCGGTCAATAGGCAACGCCGGAATACCCACCGGAATGGACGGCAACAAATTCTTGACAGGTAATATGTGGCCGCGCATGGTGCCCTGATTCTCAGGGCGGGGTGAAATTCCCCACCGGCGGTATCCCGCTTCGCGGCGGGGAGCCCGCGAGCGCTTCCGGATGTCCGGAAGGTCAGCAGACCTGGTGCGAGGCCAGGGCCGACGGTAACAGTCCGGATGGAAGAGAAGACGGCCACCGTTCATGAACTGGACGGTTCTTTGTGGCCGCGCCCTGATTCACGTCACGACAGGAGTACCACCGTGAATCAGACCAGCCTTTTTGATCAGCTCTCCCCCCTCGACCGGGTCGAACGCGCCCTTGCCTCCCTTCGGAATGGTCGCGGAGTCTTGGTGACCGACAACGAAAACCGGGAAAACGAGGGCGACCTCGTTTTTCCAGCCCAAACCCTGACCGCGACACAAATGGCCATGCTCATCCGCGAATGCAGCGGGATCGTCTGTTTGTGCCTGCCCGAGTCCAAAACCCAAGCCCTGGGTCTGACGCCCATGGTCGCGACCAATTCCAGCCGCTATCAAACCGCGTTCACGGTCAGCATCGAGGCCGCCCAGGGCGTGACCACCGGAGTCTCGGCGACGGACCGGGTCCGAACCGTGCATGCCGCCATCGCCGATGACGCCACCCCCGCCGATTTACACCGTCCCGGACATGTCTTTCCCCTGCAAGCCAGGCCCGGTGGAGTCCTGGAACGCGAGGGACATACCGAAGCGACCGTGGATCTCATGCGTCTGGCCGGACTCAAACCGTACGGGGTGCTGTGCGAAGTAACCAACCCCGACGGAACCATGGCCCGCATGCCCGAAATTCTGGAATTTTCCAGGCGTCACGACATTCCCGTGGTGACCATCGACGACCTAAAGGACTACATCCAGAACACAGCCAGGGTTGCCGTATAATTCCCGTTGGACGTCGTCGCCAGACGACGCCCAGCCCTGGACATTTGCCCCGCCTCTTTGTAGCCGCACGTCCATGACCCCAGCAATCAATGCCGCCAAAAAAGGTAAAATCACGTTCACTGTCCATGAGTATCCACATAACCCGGACTGTGTCGCCTACGGTCTTGAAGCCGCGGAAAAATTGCATGTTCCACCCGGCAGAATCTTCAAGACATTGGTCGTCGACGCCGGGGGCGAGTTGGTCGTCGCCCTTGTGCCGGTCAATGCCATGCTCGCCTTGAAGCACATCGCCAAGGCCGCTGGGAGCAAAAAGGCGATCATGGCCGAGGCGACGCTCGTCGAACGGTCCACCGGCTATGTTCTGGGCGGGGTTAGTCCCTTGGGACAAAAAAAACGTCTGCGGACCTTCATCGACGCCACGGCGCTCACCTACCCCACCATCCATGTCAGCGCGGGACGAAGAGGCGTGGAAATCGAGCTCGCGCCACACGATCTCGCCCGCTTGATCAACGCCAAATTTGCCGACCTGCGTCAGTAGCGGCAGCACCCACGAACAGGCCTTCCCGAGCGCCACGCTCAAGACGATCTATCCGACTCGAATAAAAAAAAAAAAAAAGCCCCCGCCAAAAAGCGGGGGCCGTGAACGGGCAACGAAAAACCTCAAGCCTCGGCTTGGACGGTCTTGGGCGCGGGCTCGTCGTCGATCCGCGGGTTAAAGGCACGCAGTATCGGAGATGCCACGAAAATAGAGGAATACGTTCCCGCCACGATTCCCAGTATCATGACCAGGCAAAAATCCTGGATCACGGCTCCGCCCAAAACATACAAGGCCGAAACCGCGATCAGGGTCGTGCCACCGGTGATGATGGTCCGGGACAGGGTTTGATTCACGGACCGGTTGATAATTTGATCCAGGGACGGGGAAAGCTTGGTCCGCATGTTTTCGCGGATACGGTCGTAGATGATGATCGTATCATTCAGGGAATAACCGACAATGGTCAGCAGGGCCGCGATGATGGTCAAATCCACTTCCTTGTTCAGCAAGGAAAATATCCCAAGCGGGATCATGACATCATGGATCAGGGCGACCATCGCTCCCAGGGCATATTTCAATCGCAGCACGGCGCAAAGAACCAGGGTGGCCAGGGTGGCCGCGATGACGGACATGCTCATGGGGGCGTGCAGTAATTCCAAGACATAAACCACGGCCGACAGCGCCGCGGCCATGAGCCCGGCCACCATCCACCGCTGTTCGAAGCGACCGGAAATATACGTGGCAATAAGGAGAATCGCGTAAAAAATCGCCTGTAAAGCCTTTTCCCGCAAGTCAGCTCCGACCTTGGGGCCAACCATTTCCAGGCGCTGGATCTCGTGCCCCACTCCAGAAAAACTCGCGTTCAAACTCTGGGCGACGACATCGCGGATCTCATTGGCCGTGGCCGAGGACATCGCGGCCCGTATCAAGACCTCGTGCGCATCGGCATCCCCAAAATTCTGAACCACGAGGCCGGGCAGAGCCGGAGAATCCAAGGCAACGCGCAAGGCGTCCAATTCGACGCCCTGGTTGAACTTGACCTGGATATTGATGCCGCCAGCGAAATCGACCCCGTAGCGAGGACCGCCCTTGAACAGCAACGAAAACACGCCGATAAGCAACAAAATCGCAGACAACGCGTACGCGTACTTGCGTATTCCCACGAAATCATAATTCGTGTCGTGCCGGATGAGTTCAAAAGACATGACCGCTCCTTAAATGCTCGGTTGCGTACCCGGCTGACGACGAGCCAGCCAAGCGTCGAAAAAGATCCGCGACACGAAAATCGCCGTGAACATGGAAGCCAGGATGCCCAAGGTCAGAGTCACCGCGAATCCGCGCACCGGCCCGGTGCCGAACTGGTATAAAATCACGGCCGCGATGATCGTGGTCAGATTGGAATCAAAAATGGTCAGCGTGGCCCGCTCGAAGCCGTCCCGGATGGCGGCGCCAATCGCCGCGCCGGAGCGCAGCTCCTCCCGGATCCGCTCGTAAATGAGCACGTTGGCATCCACGGCCATGCCGATGGTCAAGATAATGCCCGCGATGCCCGGCAGGGTGAGGGTGGCCCCGAAAGCGGCCATGCCAGCCAAAATCAACGCCATGTCCAAGACCACCTCGAACGCGGCGATCAAACCGGCGCGACGGTAGTAAATGCTCATGAACAGCAGCACCGCGATGCCGCCCACGGCCGCGGCGAACATCCCCTTTTCAATGGACTCTTGGCCCAGGGAAGGACCGACGGTGCGTTCCTCCAGAATGGTCACCGGCGCCGGCAAGGAGCCGGCCCGCAGCACCACGGCCAGATCGTGGGCCTCCTCGGTCGTGAACTGACCGGTGATGGAGGCGCGACCACCGGAAATCCGGTCCTGGATGACCGGGGCGGAATGCACCTTGCCGTCAAGCACGATGGCCAAGCGCTTCTTGACGTTCGAGCCTGTCACTTCCTCGAAAATCCGAGCGCCCCGGGCGTTGAAAGTCATGCCCACATAGGCCTGTCCGTAGGAATCAAACTGCACATTGGCGTCGGTGATGTATTCACCGGTCAGGACGACTTCGGAGCGCAGCATGATGGGAGTCTTGATTTCCGCGCCTTCCGGAGTTTTATCGTACAGATAGGCCAATTCACTGTCCAAGGGTGCGATACCCTTGGCCAGGGTCTGTGCGTCGGCGGTTTCATCGACAAGCTTGAATTCCAGATGCGCGGTGCGGCCAATGATGCTGATGGCGCGCTTTGGATCGGCCAGGCCCGGCAGCTGGATTATGATCCTATTGCCCTGCTGCTTGCGGATATCCGGCTCGGCCACCCCGAATTGGTCCACCCGATTACGGATCGTCTTCAATGCCTGATCCATGGTCAAGGTCTCGATGGTCTTCACGTAGTCAGGCGTCGGTTCGAGAAGGTAACGCAACTGGCCGTTGCCCTGTTCGTCACGGGCAACAACCCGCATTTGCGAAAATCGCGAGGAGAGCAATGCATCCAGCTCGGCACGCTGATCGGCCTTGACCAAAACAAATTCAAGCTTGGTCTTGCCTTGAAGACGGGGCCGAAACAGAGCGATTTTCTTCTCCCGGGCCTCGACACGCAAATCCTGACCATAACTGGTAATGGCATTGGACAAGGCCGTGTCCAGATCCACGCCCAGAGTCAAATGGATGCCGCCCTTCAGATCAAGGCCCAGATTGATTTCAGCGTCCGGCAAAACCACGCCCAGGGGCGAAGTACGGACAGCGGGAATCGAGGGCAAAATGTAAGCAAGGGCCAAAAGCACCACCATGGCGGCCACTATCGCCCTCCAACGCAAACTCCCCATGTCTCTTCTTCCTTATCCCAGCAAACAGGTTGAAGCATGACCGCGTCGCCGAGACCAATCATGCCCGAAATACGCAAAACAAGGCCTGCCCCAGTTCTCGAGACAGGCCCGCCGTATCCGCTGCTTCGGTCGTCTTATTTCTTCTTGTCCTTATCCTTGGCCTTGCTGGCGTCGCCATTAAGCACCGCGGAAATAAAACTCCGTCCGACCTGAACGTGGACATCGTTTCCCAAGTCAACGGTCAACATGTCGTCCTTGGCCTCGACCACGCGGCCGTACAGCCCCCCGGCGGTGACGACACGATCCCCACGACCAAGATTGTCCAACATCATCTTGTGCTCTTTCTGTTTTTTTTGCTGCGGCCGAATGAGCAAAAAATAAAAAATCACGAACATAAGGATGAGGGGCATGAACGACATCAGGGGATTTCCAGGCTGTCCGCCGGCGACCCCTCCGGCCTGCCCCATGGCATGGGCAAAATTTTCAAAAAACATGAGTTCCTCCAATAATGTATGCGTGGTGTCCACGAACTCGCTACCCTGTAGCAGGTTGAAATTCAAGGGCTAGCCAGCCTTGCCTTCGAGAATGTTCCGGTACTCCGCGATTTCATCGCGCAAGTCGTCGATAGTCTCGTGCTGGCTGTCGCTTTGGGCCATGGATTCCGCCCGTTGCAAATGGTACTCGTATTTCCGAAACTTTCGCGTGTACGCAAAAGCCCTGGCAAACGACACATGGGCGTCGAAATGCCGGCCAGCGGCAGCTTGATAACGCCCAAGATGTTCAAGCACCTCGGAATCGCGCGGAACATCCTTCAAAACACGTTGCATGGCCGTGATACTGGCGGCGAAATCGCCCTGTTCGGCCAAGGCCCGGGCATAAAAAAACAAAGCGAACAAATCATCCGGGACCTCGCGCACGGCGGTCCGCAAAGCTTCCGCCGCCACGTCGAGCTTCCCGTACTCAAAGGAAAATCGGCCATATTCGCGTTGCCAGAGGGGATCCCGCCCATTGCAGGCCAAGGCTTGTTGAAATTCCATCTTGGCTTTTTCGCTTTGCCCAAGGCGGCTGTGCGCGATGGCCAAACCCAGGCTGGCCAGGCATTCGGGAAATTTACCCTTGGAGGAAAACGTGGCCAGGGCGGTATTTGGATCTGCATACCACGCCAAGACCAAGGCTTGCACCCGAGTAAAGGCACTGTTGTCGGTATGACGACGGCGAATGTCCTGGGGCAGACGAGCCACACGCTCCTGCATGTAGCCAACGCGTTCATCCATGCCTGGATGCGTGGCCAGATAAGACGGCACGGCCCCGCCACCTCCGAGCCACTGGAGTTTGCGCATCCGCTCGAAGGCGCTGGTCATGCCCATTGGGTTGAAGCCCGCGCCGACGAGAAACCCAAGCCCAAGCTGGTCCGCGTCTTCTTCATTGGCACGGGAATACTTGAGCGCCATCGCCTGGCCACCCGCCACGGATCCCATGATCAACGCCTCGGAAGCGTCGGAATCACCCTGGGTACCAATCAAGACCCCGGCCAACATGCCCAGCAACGATCCGGCCCCGATCAACTGACTTTTTTCAATGGACTTGGCGACATGGCGCTCCGAAACATGGGCCAGTTCGTGTGCCAGCACACTGGCCAACTCATCCTCGCTCCGCAGATTGGTGATCAAGCCCGTGAAAACCGTGATATGGCCAGCAGCCGAGGCAAAGGCGTTCATGGTCCCATCGCGCACCACGGTCACCTTGACGGGGAAGGGTTGGGGAGGCATGGCCTCGACCAGCCGATCAACCAACCCTTTGACGTAATTGACAATCAATCTGTCTTCAACAACGGGAAAACGCGATTCGATCAATAAATCGAACTTACGGGCCAAGTCGATCTCGTCGCGGATAGTGAATTCCCCAAACCCAGGCCAGCATCGGACCGGAGCGAGCAATACCACCACGCACACGGCGGAAACACAGCGAATCAACCAATCAGACTGTACGAATCTCAGCACACACTCCTCGGGTCAAACAGAACCGGTCCTCTCCGCTTGAAGCCGCTGCTCAGAAAACGTCGCACCGGGCCGCTTTGTTCCAAGGAGTCACGACGCGCTTGTTCCCCGGGAAGCAAACCCTGGGCATTCTCCTTGGACTTCAGGGAAAAGTATTCGACAAAAAGACGCTCCACCTCGGCGTAGGAGTCCACCTGCAGCTGATCAAGATCCGAGGCACTGATGCCCAAACCGTCTGTTGGCACGGCTTCGATAGCGGCCTCGAGAGGCCCTGGATTCGCCAGCTTGGCGCACAGTTGCCTCGCCAGTTCATATTCAACGCTTTTGGGAATGAGCTGAATGGGACTGATATCCCCGACATCGCCGTGCAAGGTCCAAAATCCTGTCAGCAATTCGTCCAACTGGTCCGTGGACAAAACACAACCATGATGAATCTGAGCGGTATGATACAGAAACATCATCCGGAGACGCGCCTTGATATTCCCCTCGGCCAAGGGCGTTGTCTTGAGGTGAACACTCTCAAAGGCACGGGATATCTCAGCATACAACGTGGAAAAATCCTGCATGGCTCCAACTTGCGTTCCAGCTGGCGGGCTGGCGTAAGCTTGGGCAACCATGGCTCCACGTTCGATTTCGGCGGGGGTGTTGGTGGCAATGGGCAGGCAAAAGCCCAGATAGGGGATACGACGCCAATGCAAAATCGCCGCGAGAAAGGAAGAATCAATACCCCCGGAAAGACCCATCACATATGTAGCCAATCCGGAATGGCGCAAGTAGGCGTCCAGTGAGTCCCCGATGGCGTCGAGCAGGGCGGGCGACGCCTTGAGAGATAACAGCTCAAGCCAAAGTCGGTAATCGGTGTCTTGAGGGCAATCCATCCGGAGCAAGGCGGCCATGCGATCTCCTATGAATTCATCATGTCGAGAAAATCTTTATTGCTCTTGGTACCGCGCATTTTATCCAGAAGAAAATCCATGCTGTCAATGGAGTTCATGGGGGCCATGATCCGACGCAGGATCCAGACCTTGTTGAGGACATCGGGGTCAAGGAGAAGTTCTTCTTTTCTGGTCCCCGATCGATTGAGATCAATGGCTGGAAAGACACGCTTATCCGACAGGTGCCGGTCCAGATAAATGTCAGCGTTGCCAGTTCCCTTGAATTCTTCGAAAATAACCTCGTCCATGCGGGAGCCTGTATCAATCAAGGCCGTGGAAATAATGGTCAGGCTGCCCCCCTCCTCGATATTGCGCGCCGCACCAAAAAACCGCTTGGGGCGCTGCAGGGCATTGGCGTCAAGGCCGCCGGACAGAACCCTTCCGGATGACGGAGTGGTGGCGTTGTAGGCGCGTCCCAGGCGGGTAATGGAATCAAGCAGGATGACCACATCCACCTTGCGCTCGACTAGGCGCTTGGCTTTTTCCAAAACCATTTCCGCGACCTGCACATGGCGTTGCGGCGGCTCGTCGAAGGTCGAGCTGATGACCTCGGCCCTGACCGTGCGTTCCATGTCCGTCACTTCCTCGGGGCGTTCGTCGATGAGCAGAACAATCAGGTACGCATCGGGATGGTTGATGCTGATGGAGTTGGCGATCGTCTGCAACAGCATGGTTTTACCGGTTCGCGGCGGCGCGACGATCAGGCCTCGCTGCCCCTTGCCGATGGGGGTCATCAGATCCATGATTCGAGCGGAATAATTCTTGTCCCCATTCTCCAGCCGGAATTGCGAGTCCGGGTAAATCGGGGTCAAATTATCGAATAAAACGATGCGCTTGGCTTCCTCGGGCTCGCGGAAGCAAATTTCCTTAACCCGCAGCAACGCAAAATACCGTTCACCTTCCTTGGGAGGCCGAATCTGACCGGAAATAACATCGCCGGTCCGCAAGCCGAAGCGTCTAATCTGCGAAGGAGAAACATAAATATCATCTGGCCCAGGCATGTAGCTATACATTGGTGACCGCAGAAAGCCAAAACCATCCGGCAGGATTTCAAGCACGCCTTCGCCAAAAATCGAACCATTCTGAGAGGCACAAGCCTGAAGCAAGGCAAATATAAGCTCTTGCTTGCGTAACCCGCTCATGTTTTCAATCTGATACTCACTGGCAATGTCCATGAGTTCAGACATGGTTTTGGTTTTCAATTCAGAAAGATTCATGTCAATTCCTCGCAACAATAAAATATGACCGTGGCCATGACGATGTGATTCGCAACAAGCGGACTTGAAGTGCTCTAATGCGGACAAAGAATCCGAATATAAAATTGGATAAATCGATTATGAGAACCCCTATAGGGCATCAATCAAGATATATTCGTGAAAACCGAGCTGAACTCGACCATGTGGTAGGAATTGCAAAGAGCCGTAATGGACGTTCAAGAAAAAAACAAGGGGGACATACCCCCTTCAATCAATATCTTCAGACGCGGAATCATCCTTTGCCTGTAAAATATCGGCAAAAAGGCTTTCAATGTCTTTTTTGACATCAGCCTGATCCTGATGCAGCGCGAAGGAAAGTTCAAGCGTGATCAACCCCATGGCCTGCTCCAAAAGCCTTCGCTCCCCAAAGGACAACTCCTTGTCCTTGCCGATGAGGATGAGCTCCTTGAGCACGTAGGCCACGTCGCGGAGATTGCTGCTCTTGAGTTTCTCCGAGTATTCGCGGTATCGACGGTTCCAATTCTGACCGGAATACCCCGTGAAATCGGAACGGTCCCGAAGGTAGGAACGGATTTCATCCGCTTGCTCGGGAGAATAGACACCACGCAGCCCTACATTCTTGGCATTTTTAACCGGAACCATCAGGGTGACATTGTTACTCAAGATGCGCACGATGATCAGCTCCGTGGCAACACCACCGATCTCCTGGGTCTCAATTCTTTCGACCTTACCGACCCCCTGAGCGGGATAGACGACAAGTTCATCAACTGAAAACACAAGCGACCTCCAGAAAAACGAAATCTAGCTGCATGGGAGAATTCATATAAATGAAAAACAGGCGGTAGTCCACTAAGACTCAAAAATGGTGTTTACGCTCGCGAATGAAGGCGTTCCATGGCGGCAGTCAGTCCCAAGGCACAATAATCCATGACCGCCATGACGCCAATCTCGAGTGCTTCGCGGACGAGCTCTCTTTCGGCGGGCGGAAATCCACGCAAAACATAGTCAACAACGGGCTCCTGAGTCGCGGGGCGGGAGATTCCCAGCCTCAAGCGAGCAAAATCCCGCGTTCCGAGATGAGCCGCGACGGACTTCAAGCCATTATGGCCCGCCAACCCTCCGGAAAATTTCAAACGGACCGTACCCAAGGGCAAGTCCAACTCGTCGTGCAGGACCAAAACCCTTGAGGCCTCGATCCCGTTCTTACGACATAACTCTCCCACGGCCTGACCGCTTAAATTCATGAAGGTCAGAGGTTTGGCGATTAGCCAACGCCTCCCCCCACAGGGCTCGGAGACCTCCCACAGGCAGGAGTTCCCCCGATTTTTGATCGGCGTGCATGAAACACCGGACAATCCCGCCCAACGATCAAGCAGGCAATCCACAAGCATGAACCCAAAATTATGCCGCGTGCGGGCATATTGCGTTCCCGGATTGCCCAAACCGACAATCAGGCCATCATATTTCATTGGAAGCCGTTGGACGCGAAATGTTCAGGAAAGAAAGAAGAAAGGCCCCGCAAGGCAGGGCCCGGAAGTTGTCTTGGAAAAGACGCTAAGCTTCTTCGCCAGCCTTGGCGCCACGGCCAGCCAGAACGGACATCACAACATAGTTGCGGTCGTAAACGGCGGACACGCCTTCGGGCAGAACCAACTGGTCGACAAAAATTTTGTCCCCAATACCCAGTTCGGTAATATCGACAACGATGGAATCAGGAATGATGGTAGGCAGACAACGAACCAAAACACGTTCCTGAAAAACTTCGAGCTTACCACCAAGAACCACGCCCTTGGCACGGCCAGTAACTTCAACCGGGATTGTGACCTGGACTTCCTTATCCAAATCAATACCCACGAAGTCAACATGATCGTAACGGCGCTTGACCGGATGGGAGACCAACTTCTTGAAGAGCGCGTTGCGCTTTTCCGTCTTGCCATCGATTTCGATCTGCAACTCAATCATCTTGGAGTAGCGGACTTTCTCGAAAGCCTTGCCCAAAGCCAGATTATCCACGGTAAACGAAATATTTTCGCCCTTGGAATTATAGAATACACCGGGGACAAAACCCTGGGCGCGCAGACGACCACAAGGGCCCTTGCCTCTTTCCTCGCGTTTTACGATCGTCAAACTAGTGACTTCAGACATGCTGTACTCCTTTATGCACCAACTAAAAATCAATTTCCGCCAGCTGCTAGCTGAAAAGAACGCTGACCGAAGATTCGGAATGGATATTGTGGATGGCCTTGGCAATAAGGCTGCCCACGGAAATCACCTTGAATTTGTCGCTGGCCGCCGCCTTGGAATTGAGCGGAATAGTATCCGTGACAATGACCTGGGAAAAAGCGGAACTCATCAGCCGCTCCACCGCAGGGCCAGACAAAACCGGATGCGTCGCGCAGGCGACCACATCCTCGGCTCCGTTTTCGGCCAACAGATTTCCTGCCTCGGTCATGGTGCCAGCAGTGTCGATCATGTCGTCGAGCACCACCGCGATTTTACCCTTGACGTCGCCAATCAATTGCATCGCGTGCGCGCGGTTGGGGCCTTCACGCCGCTTGTCGACGATAGCCAGCCCTACTCCGAGACGTTTGGCGTAGGCACGGGCACGCTCCGTGCCCCCAGCATCCGGCGAAACAATAATCAGATTGTCCCCAAGATTCTTGATATACTCCAAAATAACCTGAGCCGCGTACAGATTGTCCACGGGCCGATCAAAAAAGCCCTGAATCTGACCCGAGTGCAAATCAATGGTTAAAACCCGATCCACTCCGGCCACGGTGATGAAGTCGGCGACCATCTTGGCGCTGATCGGCACACGGGGCACGACCTTCCGATCCTGCCGGGCATAGCCAAAATATGGAACCACGGCCGTGACACGGCCCGCGCTGGCTCGCTTCAAGGCGTCCAGCATGAGGCAGAGCTCCATCAGGTTATGGTTGACCGGAGCACAGGTCGGTTGGACGACATAAACATCATCCCCCCGCACATTGTCACCCATCTCTATCCGGATCTCGCCGTCGCTAAAAACATCCACAAGCGACGGGGTAATCTTACACCCCAAATGATCACAGATTCGAGCAGCCAAGGCCGGATTAGCGGTACCTGTGACGATCTTCAGTTCACCCACTCGCATTGGACAATCCTCAAAAAAAATATTGGCTGGGGCGGGAGGATTCGAACCTCCGAATGACGGAACCAAAACCCGTTGCCTTGCCGGCTTGGCGACGCCCCATCCTGGCTTGCCAGTAAAATTCCTGGCAGCGTATCAAACTCTAAGCCACAAAAAAATTTCAACCCACGCGGGATCTTTGCCATCCACCGATTTCTCGCGAAACACGTTCACGAGAACTGAACAACATGACAACGAACATTCCATGCCCGCATCAGGCTGGCGCCCTGAAGCGCGCCGGTTCGTGTCGAAAAAATCGCCACGAGACTGGAACCCGAACCACTCATGACACAAACATCGGCTCCAGACCGAAGAAGCCCCTGCTTGATCTTGTAAAGAACCGGAAAGTCAGGAAAAACCACTTCTTCAAATACATTCCGAAATCCCGAGAGATTCGTGAAGCAAAGTCTCTTATGCGGGAGGTCATCCCCTGTCAACGATTTTCTTTCTCTCTCTTCCACGCGAGCATGAATGGCATCCCAACGACCATACGCCCATTTCGTGTCGACATGCACGTCCGGGCACGCCAGCACCATCGTGAACGCGGACAGATCGAGCGCCACGGCACGGACTGTGTCCCCGATTCCCGTCACCCAGGCCGGTTTGTTGACCAGAAAAAAAGGCACGTCCGCGCCCAGGGACAAAGCCATCCCATGAAGAGCAGCGCCATCAAGGGCCGATGTTCCCGCATGGTCATTGAGCCACCGCAAAAAAACAGCGGCATCGCTGCTCCCCCCGCCCAACCCAGCGCCCATTGGGATACCCTTGTCCAGCCACACAGCCAAGCCCGGAGCAAACCCTGTTGCCCGCGCAAAACGATCGTAGGTCTGGGCCAAAATATTTTTCGAGGAAGCCAACGCGGGAATGGAACATCGTAAAGCCAACCCCGGCTCCGTCCGAGGGCCTATGCGCAACGTGTCACACGGCTCGGACAGTGGATAAAACAAACTTTCAAGTTCGTGATAGCCGTCTTCCCGCACCCCGACGATATCCAAGTATAAATTGATCTTGCAGCCAGCGTGCAATGTCCAACTCATGAGACCTCGTGAACAAGGCGCCTTGGCGGCGCCTTGTGTCGTTAATTCACAGGAATTGTCCTGAACACGTTGCGCCCCTGTCGTTGCATCAGGAGCATTACCGCTCCCTTGGCCTTGGCATCGCCCTGGACCACGTCCCGCAACGCCTTGACGGTATTCACCGGGAGTCCGTTGGCTTCCACGATCACATCGCCAGCACTTACTCCGCTCTCCATGGCCGCCGACCCGTCCTCCACCTCGAGCACAAGAAGCCCCCTGGGCTTGTCCATCTCCAGGACCTTGGCTTCCTCGGCGCTTACCGGCCGCACCGACAGACCGAGTATCATCTCGCCAGCCGCCCCAGCCTCGGGCTGACCCTGGGCAACTTTTTCGGCATTGCGCTCACCCAGAACCACCCCCACCTTGGACAGCCTGCCCTGACGCCACACGGACAGGGTAATCTTCACGCCCGGCAACAAGTCCCCGATTTTACGGGTCAAATCGCCCGCGTTTTCAATATCGATCCCATCGACGGCGACAATGACATCTCCGGCGCGCACGCCTCCTTTTTCCGCTGGATCGCCAGGCGTGACATTGGCCACCAAAGCGCCTCGCGCGTCATCCAGCCCAAGCGCCTTGGCCGAATTGTCGTCCACGTCCTGGATGGAGACACCAAGCCAGCCCCGTTTTACCATCTTGTGTGTTTTGAGCTGTTCGATGACCTGACCGGCAAGTTTGCTCGGGATGGCAAATCCAATGCCCTGCCCGGAAGCGATGATCGCCGTGTTGATACCAATGACCTCGCCATTCATGTTGATGAGCGGCCCGCCACTGTTGCCCGGATTGATGGACGCGTCGGTCTGGATGAAATTGTCGTACGGGCCGGCCCCGATAGTCCGCCCCTTGGCGCTGACGATACCGGCGGTAACGGTATGGTCCAGTCCAAACGGATTGCCGATGGCCATGACCCACTGCCCGACCTTGAGAGCATCGGAATCGCCTAGGGATAAATATGGCAAGGAAGTGCCGGCATTTATTTTGAGCAGGGCCAGATCCGTCTCGGCATCCGAGCCCACAACCTCCGCGTCATAGGACTTGTCCGCGCCGCCCTTGTCGGATTGCAGGTTGATCTTGATTTTATCCGCGCCGTCGATGACATGGTTGTTGGTCACGATATAGCCGTCGGCGGAAATGACAAACCCCGATCCCAACGAACGCTGTTCGCGGGGAGCACGACGCCCCTGATCGCCAAAAAAACGATCAAATTGCTCGAAAAAATCCTCGAAAGGGTTTTGACCGTGCGGATTTTGTGGAAAAAAACGCTGCAATTGCTGCTGCTTCTTGACAATTTTGACCGTGCTGATGTTCACCACCGCCTGCCCGGACGAGGCCGCCAAATCGGTAAAATCGGGCAAGTCCCGCGCCAGGGCAACAGATAGTGGAAATACCAAGCAGATAATGAGAACAGACAAAAATTTCTTCATAAAACCTCCAATCAATCCAATGCTCCATTACGAAACACCATGCGGATGCATCGATCGTACCGTAAAAAAAATCAAAAATCACGGCATGAAAGCACACCCTCTGTGTTGAATGTGCACGTTTACGTGCACATCGGCGCCCACTGTTTGCACAATGCCCCCATGTTTAGTCCTGGCGCAGACTGGTCAAAAAACGCATGGATTGCCACTCGGACCAATACATATCCCCCGTGCCGACAAAACCCACATGACCACCGACAGGTGGCGTGATCAGGATCAGGAATGGGTTGCATTCAACCTCCCACTCGGGAAAGCATTTCGGACCCAGAAAAGGATCATCCAGGGCATTGATGATGCATGTGGGTCGGTCGATCGCGACCAAAAATTGCTTACTGCTTGACTTGCGCCAATAATCCAGGGCGTCGCGAAATCCGTGCCAGGGAGCGGTGCACAGATCGTCGAATTCCCGAAATGTGTGAACATGTCGTAGCGCTGCAAGATCGACAGCTCCCGGAAAAAGGCGCTCCTTTTCGATAACCTTCCTTCCGAGCTGGTCAAGCAGATAGCGCATATAAAACCGGCATCCAGGGCGCGCCAGACTTTGAGCCGAATCCTCCAGGTCGCAGGGCACGGAAACAGCCACCGCGCCCCGAACCTCGACGGGAACGCGCTCCGGCGCCTCCCCCAGATACTTGAGCACAAGATTCGCCCCGAGACTAAATCCGATCAGAAAGCAGGACGCATACCGGTTCAGAGCGCGGACCATGCGCAACACATCGTGCAGGTCCTCGGTCAGTCCGGAATGATACGAAGGCAGTTTACGGTTGGGCTCGCCACTGCATCCCCGCAGATTCATTGCCAGGACATCGAAGCCGTGATCCCGAGCGGCCCGGGCCATGCCCAAAACATAGGTCCGGCGGGAATGGCCCTCCAGGCCATGCAGGATAATCACCAAGTGGTCGCTACCGCGGCAATGCCAATCCACGTCCACGAAATCCCCATCCGCTGTCTCGACACGCTGACGCTGGTATTCCAAACGCGGCCGAGGTCGAAACAACGGCGGGAAAATTGTATGCACGTGCCCGGAGGAGAACGGAAAACCGGTCCGCAGGCGCACCATGGCCTACTCCTCCACGAACACCCGCGTCATGAGGACCGGCGCCTTGGGCACGTCCTGATGAAATCCATATGTGCCCGTCTCCACTGCGGCTATGGCATCCATCACATCCAAGCCGTCCACGACCCTGCCAAAAACCGCGTATCCAAAATCACGCGCGCCGTGGTCCAAAAAGGCGTTATCCCGCAGATTGACGAAAAACTGGGACGTGGCGCTGTCAACGGCCTGGGTTCGGGCCATGGACAAGGTGCCCCGCACATTGCGCAGGCCATTGTCGGCTTCGTTTTTAATGGGGCTCCGCGTCGTTTTTTCGGCCATGGTCTCGGTCATGCCCCCGCCTTGCAGGACAAAATTCGGGATGACCCGATGAAAAATGGTGCCATCATAAAAACCATCCCGAACGTAGGTCAGGAAATTATCGCAGGTCAAAGGCGCCTTGTCGGCGAAAAGTTCAATTTTCATTGTCCCCAGGGACGTTTCCATGACAATCATTACAACTCCGTCTCGTTTGTTCTCTGTTTCAAGGATTCCGACCATGCGAGTCGGGCCAGGCCAAAATCAGGGCGTCCTCGCCCGTATCCGCATAATACCGCTTCCGGACACCAACATGGACAAATCCAGCCCGGGCGTACAAGGCCAGGGCAACAGAATTGCCAGCACGCACTTCCAAAAAAACACGGCGTCCACCCATTGCCCGGACGTGTTCCAAAAAAAACCGCAGCAACCGGGTACCCAGACCATGGCCACGCATGTCCGCCCGGATGGCCACATTGACGATTTCCACCTCGTCTTCGATGCCATAGGCGGTTACGTACCCGAGCAAATCCTCGGCACGCATCGCGCCCACGGCCATGAAACACTCCTGGACAAGCAACTCCCCGAAATGAGAGGCATTCCAGGCGTCGACGAAGACACCCGCCTCCAACGCGGCCAGGGCCTCGGCGTCACCAGTATTCAAGGGGCGTAATTTTATTTCGGAAAGCACCGACGGACACCTCGCAAGGATCACCGATGACGGAAGAATCGACCAACACCCAGATCTATGTCGTGGACGCAAACAACCGACCCCTCGCGGTCATGGACCGCGAACAGGTCCTACGCCAGGGGCTCAAGCACAGAAACGTGGCCCTGGTCTTGAGTGACGCCCGTGGCCGTCTTGTCCTGCGACGGCGCCCGGCGGATCATCCTATCTATCCCGGCCGCTGGGACATCGCCGGCGGTGGACATGTTCAGGCCGGTCTGGCCGCCGAAGACGTGGCCCGGGCCTGCGTTCCTGCCTCCCTCCCCGGTCTGGAGGTCTGGCATGCGCGGACTCTTGGCGCATCGGCCCGTACCGGCAATGCTTTCGTGGAAATTTTCCTTGCCCGCCTTGACAGCGCCCAAGGCTCGACCTTGCTGCACGATCATGACTACCTTTCCGTGGACCAGGACGAACTGGACGCCCTGGCCAGCGCCCACCCGGACCTGTTCACCCCGGCGCTCATCACTGTGTGGACGGAGCAGATCGCCTTTGGGCCTAGTTGATATAAACCTTGGAAAACGCGGCCTCGTTCTCCAACGATCGGCCAGTGCCCCGCACGACCGTGGTCAAAGGATCGTCGTCGATGTGCACCATCAAGGAGCTCTGCTGGGTGATCAACTTGTCGAGCCCTTTCAAAAGCGCCCCGCCTCCTGCCAGAAGCAGACCGTTGGTGGCGATATCGGCCACGAGCTCCGGAGGCGTTTTCTCCAGGGCCCGACGTACCGCCGCGACAATGGCCGCCACCGGCTCCTTGATGGCTTCACGGACATGGCTGTCGGTCAAGACAACGGTCTTGGGCGTGCCGTCGACCAGATTCTTCCCCGCCACACGAAACTGCATGGGCTCGGCCAACGGCAAGGCCGAGGCAATGTGAATCTTGGCCGTTTCCGCCATGTTCTCGCCGATCAAAAGCTGAAATTCATCCTGCACGAAGCGCTGGATGGCGTCATTGATCTCATCACCGGCGATGCGCACGGATTCGGAATACGCCACGGCGGACAAGGAAATAACCGCGACCTCCGTGGTGCCGCCGCCAATATCCACGACCATGTTGCCGCGCGGTTCGTCGATGGGCAATCCGGCGCCGATGGCCGCGGCCATGGGCTCCTCGATGAGTTTCACTTCCCGCGCCCCGGCTTGCAGGGCGGATTCGATGACTGCCCGTTTCTCGACCTGGGTGATGCCGGCCGGCACGCAGATAACCATGCGCGGCTTGACCAGGCGCATGCCGGTGATGACCTTGCGGATGAAGTAGGCAATCATGGCCTTGGTCACCTCGAAATCCGCGATCACCCCGTCCTTCAAGGGGCGCACGGCCCGAATCCGATCCGGAGTACGCCCCAGGTACTCCTTGGCCTCCCGCCCCACTGCCAAAATGGAGTCGCTGCGCACATCCAGGGCCACGACGGACGGTTCGTTCAACACGATGCCGTCCTTGGGGGAATATAAAAGCGTATTGGCCGTGCCCAGATCCATGGCCAGATCCTTGCCGAGAAAGCCAAATAATTTGCTAAAAAACATAGGCAATCCTAATCGATAAGGTCGGAGTTGTCGGGAAAGGAAGCCTTGGAGGCATCGCAGCGGTCCGCGGCCCCCTGGGCGGCTACCTGCTTGAGCCGATTCTTCAAATACAAATTCTCCAAAAAAAGAGCGAGATATTCCGCGGTCATCTTGGCAAAGGCACGGACATCATCGCCAATGGCGTGGCTGGTCGGGTCGCCGAAAACCAACACCCCCCGACAACGCGTGTGCACCTTGAGCGGAAAGGCCAGCACCGTGTTCAGGGCCAGTCCAGGAACATCCCGGCCAAACAGGGGAACGCGTCCCAGCTCGCCCTTGCCGTCACCCAAAAAAACGGGCTGGTTCTTCTTGAACACCCATCCCAACAAGCCACTGCCAGTGCTGAAAGTCAGTCGATCCAGCATGCCATCAACCGCAAAAGGCTTGTTGCATCCTTCCAAAAAATAATTGTTCCCCCACTCGTCGCTGACCACGAGAAAGGAATATTCATAGCCACTGGCATCGGACAACAGCGTCAAATACCGCTTCAAAAAATCCGTCCATTTGGGATGCTTTTCGCGCAGAGCATAGACCAGCTGCAAAAATCTGTAGAATTTTTGGTCTTGACTGGAGATCGAGGCATCCCCCAAATCCGTGAAAATCGCCTCGATGACTCCGGCGAACAGGGCCAGGATGCGTTGATCCTTGTCGGTGAACGCATAGGTTTTCTTGCTGTCCATGCACAAAGCGCCCCGACCTCCGGGGAGGGGACAGCCAACAAAAACCTTGATCTGCTCTTCCTGCTCGTATCCGTAATACCCCAACAGCGCGTTTTTCTGATCAAAACGGTCGACCAACAGGGGCTTGCCATGCTTGAGGATCCACCCCACCAAACCATGGCCGGAATCGATCCGCAAACCCGGAATAACGGAATCGCCCAGACTAAAGGAGGACACCAGCTCGTACATGCCCGAGGCGTCGCCACGGAACAAAACCACGGAATAGGCGTCGAAAACGCTGCCAATGGTCTCCAAAAGCCGGTCCAGGGAAGAATGTTTCATCATGTTCAAGACATCGCCATGGTATCGAGGAAAGGCTGGTTTATGCCGAAAATAACGAGGCCCGGCATATAGGGAAACAATCCAACCGGCAACCAGCGCGGCCAGGCCCCGAAGACAAAATCCTGTTTACGGACCGCTCGAAACGTGTAACGCACTCTACACAGACCACTACCGAACACAACGAGATAATTGGCTTCCGCATGAAATGGCATTCCGCATTCTCCAAGGTCCCTTCCCTACGTTGCCTGGACAACGGCCATCTGCTGCCAACCAATGTGCTGCGCGATTTCGGACATCTGAAGGACTATTTGGAATTTATCCACATCAAATTCTGTCTGCTCGAACCCTTTCGGGAAATCAAAAACTACCCCCTTGTCGACGCCCGGGACCTGCTCCCGTCATTCGAACCGAGTTTGTACGAATTCGCGGATCTGCCTGGATTCTCCATGGTCGTTTTCAACAGGGGCATCGACTATTTCAACGAGGTCTTCCAGTTCGACCTGTTGCACACCTGCCGGGACGCGGACTGCTCGGCGCGGGGGCAAGCCTGTGTCCTGGAGGACGTGTTGCAGCAAAAAAACCAAGAGATCTTTTTGCGTCGTTTGCCCCGCCAAGCCCGCGACGGATTCAAAGCCGCCACCGAGGATCGCCAAATTTCGGATATCGCGACCTACAGCCTGCTTGTCCATTATTTGAGCCACATGGACCGGGCACATGTACTCGCCCGGGATTGTGATGGAAATTTCTATCTGTCCGGCATCTACGCGTCGCTTCCCTCGGACCTGGACACGGAACTCAAGCGGTTTGGCCTGAAAACCAAAAAATTCCGGCCCAACGACAACCAGTCCTATGAAGCCCACCGGGATTTCGTGTATCAATTTTTGATGGAACTCTACGGCTACCCCATCTCCTCCGAACGGAAAACCTCGGCCGCCATCTTCGCCCGACGCCTACACAAAATGGGTGAGCGTTTCCTGATCAAGGTTCTGGGACAGTCCGACCGGACTCTGACCTCGATCCACAACATCAAGGCCGGCTTTCATTATCCCCATGTGGAAAAGACAGCCCTGGTCCGGTTGGAAACAAGCAACACCGAGGCCGTGCAGCTTTTGGAGCGCGACGGGTTCTTCGTGGACGCGAAAAAACGGGTTGTCATCCTGCGCGTCCTGTACCGCCAGCATGAATTCAACGCCAACAACGTCCGCCAGGAGCGGGCCCTGTCCGTGGCGCGCCAGGAGATCATCCACCCCCTGACCGGTGCCGTGTGCTCCTCGGTCAATGTCATCAAGGACTCGTATTCCATGAGCCTCAAACTCAACGACATCGTACGGGGAGAATTTGAAGGCCGTATCCTTTTCAAGGGTAGCGAAGTCGTCGAGAACACGGACAGCCACGAAAAACGCCTCAAATTTCTCCATTCGTGGCTCAACAAGCATCAACGCCGCCTGATCGGATATTCCGACGAATTTTATAGTGAAATAACCCAGGTTTTGGATGGCTACCTGACCAATCCACAATTCGCGGACGACTTCGCCGACCTGCACGATGTCCACAACGAGGTCAGATCCATTTACAGCTACATCAAACAGGCGCGGAACATCAAACAGCTCGAAGACCTCGGCAACAGATACCACAAGGGAAAACGCATCGGGTACAAACAGATGCTTCTGGTGGGGACCGAGCTTCTCACGAACCTGAAATTCGAGTTCATCAATTACTACGAGCAGCTTTTCTTCAAGGCGATTTACTTCGCGGAATCCATGCTCAACGATCGGTATCTGATCCGATCCTATATCAACCGCAAGGACGATCAGCTTACCGAAAACGGACTCCAGATCAAAAGGCTCTATCGCCGTCTCGTCGCCCTGGTTGACGAACTGCGGGCCATACGCAAGACAAAAAGCGATTGCGCCATCAACCTCTAGCAGCAAGGAGAATCTCCATGGCCGAGTTGCTCAAGACCCCGCTCAACACCTGGCACAAGGAAAACGGCGGTCGGATCGTGCCCTTCGCCGGCTGGGAAATGCCGGTCCAGTACAGCAGCATCCTGGACGAGCACAAGCATACCCGCGCCAGGGCCAGCGTTTTCGATATTTCCCACATGGGCGAATTTTACCTCTCCGGACCGGGCGCGACCGAAGCCCTGAGCCGTGTCGCCACTCAAAACCTAGCCACGTTGACCCCGGGAAAATGCCGCTACGGCTTCCTGCTCAATGACCACGGCGGCGTCCTGGACGACCTCATTGTCTATCGACTGGCCGCGGACAGGTACATGCTGGTGGTCAACGGCGCGTGCATCGACTCCGATTTCGCCTGGATCAAGGATCACCTCGCGACGGGGCTGTCCTTGAGCAACCACAGCTTCGAAATCGCCAAGATCGACCTGCAAGGACCCGAATCTTTCGCCGTGTTGACCCGGACCATGCCTGGCGATTGGGCCTCGCTGGGATATTTTGGATTCCGCGAGGTCGAATGCGATGGCTTCAAGCTTCTCGTGAGTCGCACGGGCTACACAGGCGAACTGGGCTATGAATTTTATCTGCCCTGGGACAAGGCCGAACGACTCTGGACCCGCCTTTTGGCCGACACGGCCGTGCGCCCGGCCGGCCTGGGCGCGCGGGACACGCTGCGTCTTGAAGTGGGCCTCCCCCTCTATGGCCAGGACCTGGACACCGGCCATACTCCGATCGAGGCCGGATACGGAAGCATGCTCAAAAGCGAGGCGGATTTCATCGGCAAGTCAGGACTGGGCACGGTCCGGGAGCGCCTTGTCGGCCTGCGTATCGACGGCCGCCGCAGCGCGCGTCACTCCGACGAGGTTTTCGTGGGCGGAACCCGGGTGGGCACGATCACCAGCGGCTCCTTCGCTCCCAGCCTCGGCTACTGCGTGGCCATGGCCTACGTCCGGGCGGACATGGCCGACCAGGGCGTCTTCACGGTCAAAGGCCCCAAAACAACCCTTGAGGCAATTCGCGCGGACATGCCTTTTTACACCGCCGGAACCGCGCGGACAAAACTCGGCTGACATGGCCCGGTTGAACACATTTTATCTGGCTCCTTCCTTATGGAGGGAGCCTTTTGTTCTGGGCGGCGAGGAAGCCCATCACCTCACCCGTGTCTTGCGGGCTAAAACCGGACAGGAGGTCCGGCTGATGGATGGCCAGGGCCGAACCGGCCTGTTTCGCATCCTCGGCATGGACAAAAAAGAGGTGCGCCTCGCCAGAATCTCGGAAAACGAGGCCCCAGCCCCGGCATTCCCGCTTGTTCTCGCCGTGGGCTGGGCCAAGAATATCCGACGTGGCTTTCTGCTGGAAAAAGCCGTGGAATTGGGCGCGGCGGGGATTTGGTTTTGGGAGGCCGAGCGTTCCCAAGGCGCCCCGCCGGACCAGGGCAAGGACGGATGGGAACGCCAACTCGTGGCGGCGGCCAAACAGTGCGGTACATCCTGGCTGCCGGAAATACGCTCCTTGGGCGGACCACGCGACGTGATCGACGCCGCGGCCGGATTTTCCTGCCGCGTCCTGTGCTGGGAGCACGAACAAACGCGGATCATCCATCCGGACGATCTGACCCACGCCGGCGGCACGGTGGCCGTGCTGGGCCCCGAGGGCGGCCTGGAGCAAAAGGAAGCCCAGATCTTCCAGGCCCATGACTTTGCGCCCAGAACCCTTGGACCAAACATTTTGCGTTTCGAAACGGCCGCGGTGTTTCTTCTCTCCCTGCGCCTTTGGAACGCAACCAGGCCGCGCTGAATTCCCCCAACATCACGACGAGGCCTGGCATGCAGGGCATCACGTGCACTATGTCGCCAGGACAAAACGCATTCCCGGGAAAGCAACGCCTCAACAAAAGAAAGAACTCCAACAGCTGGTCACGCGCCCGGAGAGCCCATGCCATCCACCCTGCCCCGACTGATCGAACACCACTTTCTGACGCTGGCCGTGGGGTTTTCCGCCCTGGCATTGGTGTATCCGCCTCTTTTCGCCTGGATCAAACCCCACATTTCCCTGGGGCTGGGGATCATCATGTTCGGCATGGGCCTGACCCTGGAGTTCGGTGATTTTTCCCGTGTCGGACGGGAATGGCGCACGGCCGGACTCGGCGTGGCGTTGCAATACACGCTCATGCCACTGTTGGCCTGGTCATTGTGTTTCATCCTCGGTCTGCCGACCGAGGCCGCCATCGGTGTCATCCTGGTCGGGTGCTGCCCATCGGGAACGGCCTCCAATGTCGTCGCCTATTTCGCCAAAACCGATGTCCCCCTGTCCGTGGTCATGACCCTTGTCTCCACCCTGGTGGCTCCGCTGGCCACTCCGGCCCTGGTGGAACTTTTGGCTGGCACGCGGGTACGCGTGGATTTCTGGGCCATGGTCGGTTCGGTTTTCTGGATCGTGGTTTTTCCCCTGCTGGACGGCCTTGTCTTGCGCCGCCTGTTCCGCAAACGCCTTGAACCCCTGCTCGACATTTTTCCATCCATTTCCGTGCTGGCCATTTCCGCGGTTATCGCCTGTGTTGTCGCCCTGAACCAAAAAAATCTTCTGGAATTTCCTGGTTTGATTTTTCTGGCGGTAATCCTCCACAATGGTCTGGGTTTTCTCGCCGGTTTCTGGAGTGCCCGCATCCTGGGAGCGAACAAATGCTCCGCCCGGACCATCTCCCTGGAAGTCGGAATCCAAAACTCGGGCCTGGCCGTGGCTCTGGCTGGAGCATTTTTCGGCCCGACATCGGCCCTGGCCGGCGCCATCTTCAGTCTCTGGCAAAATCTGGCCGGCATGGCCTTGGCCCGTATCTGGGCACGGGACCAACAACAACCATAAGCGCCTCCCGCCTAGACCTACTCCCCAGGCTGACCGCGCAAAAGAAGAGGCTCCCTGGATTTGCATCCAAGAAGCCTCTGGAGGAGGATGTGACTCTGTTAGGGTTTATTTCCGGAGCATGCTCGCCAACAATCTCAGGTGAGAGCGCTCCTCGTCGATGCAGGCCTTGATGTATTTCTTTTCGCCTTCGGGCACGAACTCGTGCATTTCCACGAAGAAAAGGATGGTATCCTTCTCGAAGCCCATGGCCTTTTCAATGGCGTCCTCGGGAGAGCCCATGAACTGTTTCAACTGATCCAGGTCTCCCAGCCGGAACAAGGTGTGGGAATCGATGAGAAACCTGATGTATTCCACATATTCATCTTCCTCGGCCCAGGCCGGAAGTTCCACCTGCCCCACGCGCTCGTAGAGTTTGCGGAATATTTCCCTGTGTTTGCTTTCTTCCTTGGCCAGAAACGAAAACGTTTCCTTGAGTTTGGCGTCTTCGGTCGTGGCCACCAGCCGGTTATAGAAGACTTCGCCGCGTGTTTCGATTTCCTGAGCCGCCAGGAGAATGTCGGTCGCCTTGAATATTCCCGCCATGATGCCTCCTAGAGTTCGGATGGCAGCTGCTTGAGCTGCGCATAGGTGAATACAGGTCCATCCAGACACACATACTTGGTGCCGATGTTGCATCGTCCGCAGATGCCCACGCCGCACTTCATGCGCTTCTCCAACGTGGAGATGATGTTTTCATCCTCGAAACCCAGCTTTTTGAGGGCCTGGAGGGTGAACTTGATCATGATCGGCGGACCACAGGTGATGGCCACCGTGTTTTTGGGCGAGGGGTTGATTTCCAGGAGCACGTTCGGGATGAGGCCAACCTTGTGCTCCCAGCCGTCGAAGGGATTGTCGATGGTCAGTACCGTGTTCACGTCCTTACGGCTGGTCCATTCGGGCAGTTCGGCCTTGTAGGTCAGGTCGGCCGGGCTGCGCGCACCGTACAGAAGCGTGATGTCTTTGTAATCCTTACGATTGTCGAGCATATATGTGAATAGGGTGCGCAAGGGGGCCATACCGATGCCACCGCCGACAAAAACGATGTTCTTGCCCTTCAAGTCCTCGATGGGAAAGGAATTGCCCAGGGGCGCGCGCACGCCGATCTGGTCTCCTGGCTGGAGCTGATGCAGACGGGTGGTCACCTCGCCCACGCGCATGACGCTGAACTGGAGATAGTCCATGCGGGTTGGCGAGGAGTTGATGACAAAGGTGGATTCGCCGACACCAAAAACCGAGAGCTGCCCGACCTGACCAGGACGGAAGGTGAAATTCTTCATCTTCTCCTCGTCATTGAGCACCACGCGGAAAGTTTTGATGTTGTGCGTCTCCTGGATCACCTCGACAATGGTGGCCATGTCCGGGAGATAGGGATTGGTATTCATTCGGAATACTCCTGTGCTGCGTTCACGATCTGCCGGATGTCCACGCCGGCGGGGCACTGCTTGATGCACCGGCCGCATCCGCAACAGGCGATGACCTTTTTGTGCAGATCCGGATAGTAGCTGAACTTGTGGCCGACCCGGTTTTTCAGGCGATGGGCCTTGGTTGGACGCGGATTATGCCCGCTGCCTTCCAGGGTGAAGGTATGGGACATGCAGTTGTCCCAGGTCCGGATGCGACGGCTGGTCAGACCCAGGTCGTCGTCGGTGATGTTGAAGCAGTAACAGGTCGGGCACATGTAGGTGCAGGCGCCGCAGGAGATGCACTTGGCAGACTGGGCGGTCCAAAAATCCATGTCGTCGAAACGGGCCAGGATCTTGGCCGGGGCCGAGGAATAATCATGGGCCGGGCCCATCATTTCAAGGGCACGGGCGTTCTTGGCATCGGCTTCCTTGCCCTTGTCGCCAGCATCCTCGAACAGGGCGTGCTTCATGATCTCCTCGCCCTCCGGAGTCACGGACCGGGCCACGTAGCCTTCGCCGACCAACGTCAGGAGCACGTCGGAACCGGCGGTGTCGGCCGGTCCACCGCCCACGCTGTGACAGAAACAGGTCGTTTCCGGCCGGTCGCAGGCCAGGGTGATAAAGATCGTGTTGTCGCGCCGCTGGATGAAGTACGGGTCCTTGATCTTTTCGGTCTCGTAAACCGGGTTAAAGATAAGCTTGCCCCGGGCTCCGCACGGCCGGCAACCGATAACCACGTTCTTGCCCTGGGGCAGGGTTTCGTGAATTTCCGGCTTCTTGTCCTCGCCTTCGCGGGTGACCTGCAGCAATTCCTCGGTTTGGGGAAAAGTCGCGGCCTTGGGCGACACGGCGGCCATGCGCGAGTGCAGGTCAATGCTCATGCCGGACCGAAGCCGGTGGAAGGTAACGGTGCCGCCCGTGGCCACGGGTGCCAACACCCGGCAGGTGGCGGCCAGATCCTCGGCCAGGCGGGTCAGGTTTGTTTTTGTGATGAATCTTTCCATTACCAGCCTCGCTCGTGGATGCGCTCTTCCTCGACCTTGAAGGTAAAGAGCGGCGGTGTCTGATCCAGGGCCGTTCCGGCCTGATGCTCGAAAACATCCTTGACCTGCTTGTTCATGTAACGCCGCAGCAGCATCAACGGGATGTCCACGGGACAGGCCCGTTCGCACTCGCCACACTCCGTGCACCGACCAGCCAGATGGGACACATGGATCATCTGGAACATCATGTTTTCGGTCGGGGAATTTTCCTGACTGACCCAAAGCGGATCGCGGCTGGTGGCGATGCAATAATCCCGACAGACACACATGGGACAGGCGTTGCGGCATGCATAGCACCGGATGCACCGACTCATGGTCTCCTGCCAGAACGCGAATTTTTCGGCGTCGGACTTGGCCTCGAATTCATCCTGGCAGGCCAGACTGGCCAAGGCCGGAGCCCCGTGCTTGGCGCCGATCAGGACGTCGGAAAGCACTGCGTCGGGATGCTGGCAGGTCAGGCATTTGTCCGCCTTGACGTCGGCCAGTTTGAGGGTCGCGTTCTGACCAGCGACGGTGATTTTCAGATCGTCGGCGCCAACGGTCACGGATTCGACAAAGCCTGGATCGGCGGAAAGAGCCGCCCGGATTTTACGCTGACTGACCACGCCGTCGCAACACAGGCCAAAAATGACCACGTCGTCCCGGTTGATCAATTTTTCATTCAAAAGTTCGATAACGCTGCGGCTGTCGCAGCCCTTGACCACAATGCCCACTTTTTTACCTTTGAGTCCAGGTAGATAGGTGGACAGGTTATGTACGGCCAGGGGGCCGATGATCAGCCGGTCCAGATCTGCCTCGGAGCGGATGAACAGCGGCGTGGCATGTAGGGCATCGTAGCCCTGCTCCCAGCCGATGACGCAATCCAGCTCGCCAAGGCGGTCCTTGATGGCTGCTTTCAGATCGTCCAATTGGGACATGGAGTCCTCCTTAGAAAAACGGATGCCAGGCATCCGCGTTGATGCTCTTGCCGCGAAACGGCGGTCATTGTGGTCCCTAACCGTGACACGAACAGCCCAGTCCCTGGCTGGCCTTGAGCGCCAGGGCGTTCCAGTCCGCCTCGGACACGGGGTTGAACAGCGGCGCCGGGCCAAGCTCATGGATGCGTCGGGTGAATTCCGTGACCACGTGCTGCCAGCGCTGGCCTTCCGAGGCCGAAACCCAGGTGTACTCAAAGCGCCGTTCATCGATCCCGGTGATGGGCAAAAAGCGCTTCAGGAGTTCCAGCCGCCGCCGGGCATAGTAATTGCCTTCGGAATAATGGCAGTCACGGGGATGGCAGCCGGACACGAGCACGCCGTCGGCCCCGTTCATAAGCGCGCGGACCACGAACAACGGATCGATACGGCCCGAACAGGGTACGCGGATGACGCGCAGATCCGTGGGCTGAATGAAGCGCCCAACGCCCGCCGTATCCGCGCCGCCGTACGAGCACCAGTTACACAAAAAACCAACTATTCGCAGTTCGCGAGAATCTTGGGCGGGCATAAGGCGTTCACCTCCGCGAGGATCTGGTTATCGGTGAAATGTTCAAGCTGGATCGCGCCCTGCGGGCAGGTCACGGTGCAGATGCCACAACCCTGGCAAACCGTGTCGATGACCTCGGCCTTGGGGTTGCCGAAGCGGTCCTCGACCATCTTGATGGCTCCAAAGGGGCAGGTCTGGGCGCATTTGCCGCAACCCACGCACCGGGCCGGATTAACTCTGGACACGGCCGGATCGGATTCCAGTTCTTTCTTGGAGAGAAGAACCAGGGCTTTTGCCGCGGCGGCGCTGCCCTGGCCGACGGAAGCCGGAATGTCCTTGGGGCCCTGACAGGCTCCAGCCAGAAACACGCCGGCGGTGTTGGTTTCCACGGGTTTGAGCTTGGGATGGCTTTCCACGAAGAACCCATACTGATCCGGGGCCACGCGCAGCTTTTCACCGAGCTGCACCGCGCCATGGGCCGCTTCCACGCCCACGGCCAACACGACCAGATCGGCCGGGACCTCGACCTGGGTGCCGATGAGGGTGTCCGCGCCGCGCACGATGAGCTTGTCATCCTTGGGGTAGATCATGGACACGCGACCACGCACGTACTGGGCGCCGTACTCTTCCATGGCCCGGCGCACGAACTCGTCGTACATCTTTCCGGGGGAGCGGATGTCCATGTAGAAAACATAGGACTGGGAATCCGGAAGGTGGTCCTTGGTCAAAATGGTCTGCTTGGCCGTGTACATGCAGCAGAACCCCGAACAGTACGGACGGCCCACGGACTTGTCGCGCGAGCCCACGCACTGGATAAAGACCACGTTCTTGGGCTCCTTGCCGTCGGAAGGACGCTTGATGTGTCCGCCCGTGGGGCCGGAAGCCGAAAGCAGACGCTCGTACTGCAACGACGTGATCACGTCCGGATAGCGGCCTTCGCCGTACTGCGGATACTTGTGCCAATCAAAAAGATCGTACCCGGTGGCCACGACCACGGCGCCGACATCCACGTTGATGAGCTCGTCCTTTTGCTCGAAGTCGATGCACTTGGTCGGGCAGACCTTGGCGCAAAGCCCGCATTTGCCCTTGGTCAGCATCAAACATGTCTCGGGGTTGATGGCCGCCTTCTTGGGGATGGCCTGGGGGAACGGAATGTTGATGGATGGGGCGTTGCACAAATTTTCGTTGAACGTATCCGGGTGCTTGCGGCTGGGGCATTTTTCCGTGCACAGACCGCAGCCCGTGCATTTGTTCCAGTCCACATACGTCGCTTTTTTGCGGATGGTGACCTGGAAATTACCCACGTAGCCGCCGACGGATTCAATCTCGGAACAGGCGTACAGGGTAATGTTCGGATTCTGGGCCACGTCGACCATCTTCGGGCCCAAAACGCAGGACGAACAGTCCACGGTGGGAAAGGTCTTGTCCAGTTTGGCCATCTTGCCGCCGATGCTCTGCTCGCGCTCGACCATGATCACTTCCAGGCCGCCATCGGCGCAGTCCAGGGCGGCCTGGATGCCGGCCACGCCGCCGCCAATGACCAGCACGCGCTTGGTTGTCTCGAAACGCTTGGCAAGCAGTGGACGGTCGCGGCGCAATTTTTCCACGGCCATGCGCACCAGTTCGGCGGCCTTGCCCGTGTTCAGGTCCTTGGTCTTGCCGATCCAGGATACATGCTCCCGGATGTTGGCCATTTCGAACATGTAGCGATTCAGCCCTGCCCGCTCCACGGCACGGCGAAAAGTCGGCTCGTGCATGCGCGGCGAACACGAGGCGACAACCACGCCATCAAGGTTCTTTTCCTTGACGGCCTGAATGATGGCGTCCTGACCCGGTTCGGAGCAGGCGTACATCGTGTCCGTGGAAAAAACCACGTCGGGATAGGTCAGGGCCGTGGCCGCGACACTCGGACAGTCCACGGTTGCGGCAATATTGCTGCCACAGTGGCAGATAAAAACACCAATTCGCATCGCGTCCTCCCTAGCTGGCCTGCGCCGGTTGTTTGATCCTGCCCAGGGCCAGTCGCGGATCCACACACAGTTTTTCAAATCCCAGGTCCGCGCGGTCCAGTCCCAGGGCGTAGCCCAGCAACTGCGTGTAGTAGAAAACCGGAATCTTGAAATTTTCGTGCAAGGCGTCGTTGATTTGGCCCTGGCGCATGTCCAGATTCATCTGACACAAGGGACAGGCCGTCACGAACGCATCCGCCCCCAGCCGGCGGCCGGCGTCCAGCAGTTTGCCCGAAAGCCGGGCCACGATATCGCCCCTCGCGATGCCGAAGGACGCCCCACAACATTCCACCTTGAGCGGGTACGGCACGACCTCGGCGCCAAGGGCGGTCATGATGTTGTCCATGGCCATGGGATTCTCGTGATGGTCAAAACGCATAAGCTCCGGCGGACGGTTCATGATGCAGCCGTAATAACAGGCAATTTTGATCCCGGTCAGGGGTTTGACGACCCTGGACTTGATCAACGTCATGTCCACGTTCTCGGTGAGGATCTGCAGCACGGACTGCGCCTCGATCGTCTTCGTGCAGGGCACGTCGAGCAGGGCGTTGACCTTGGCGCGGAACTCGGGATTCTCCATCTTGTGAGCCGCCGTGCGCAGATTGGTCAGGCAGCTCGGACAGGGCGTGGTCACCGTGTCCAAACCCATGCCCTCCACCAGGGCCAGATTGCGGGCGGACAGGGCCGCGGACAGAACATGGTTGACCGTGTGCGCGGGCGTGGAGCCGCAACAGCTCCAATCCGGGATATCCACCAGATCGATGCCGAGGGCCTTGCAGATCGCCCGCGAGGAGCGGTCGTATTCCTCGGAAGTGCCCTGGCCGGAGCAGCCCGGATAATAGGCAATTTTATTCATTGATGCCTCCTTTACGGAACCGCTCGAAAATGCGTGTCACTTGTTCCCGCCCCTGGATGGGATGCGGCTTGAACGGCAGCTTGCCGCGCATGAGCACCGTCGGCGCCAGGTCGACATCGGTAAAAACCCGACCCGAACGGGTCATGTACTCGGTCATGAGCCCCAATTCGTAAGCCCGGCCATGCTTCTCGACGGAATGCAGGAACGCGTCGGAAAACAACTTGACGTTGCGCTCCGTGGCGTAGCCCTGTTCCCGCGCCATGTGCCGGCATACATCCATGATGGTGGCCACGTCGATGTTGTTCGGACACCGCGTGGTACAGGATTGACAGGACCCACACAGCCACAGGGAACGACTCTTGAGCACTGCTTCCTTCTGTCCGGTCTGGATCAAGCGCATGATCTGGCTGACCGAATAATCGTAGGCGAAATTGTACGGACATCCGGCCGTACAGTTGCCGCACTGGTAGCAGTTTTTGACGTTCTGATGGCTGCGGGCTTCGACCTCGGCGATGAAATCAAGGTCGGCAGTAGCAAGATCAAAGATTTGCATAGGCATACCCAACTTGCGGTAAGGAACGGCGAACCGTCCGGTTGACATGAATCCCAGCCCCGGACACACAGCCCATAATGACCCAATTTGATACATCATCATTCGTGACCAATGGAACAAATTGACACAGGGGGCAACGACACCGCGTGCATTCACGGGACTTGAGGTCAAACATAAGCAGATTCGATGCCATAGTCATCGGCGATGGGGCATGTCCAGCGTGATCATGGCCGGACGGAGCTGTCCCCGGGACAACGACATCGGCGCCAAGCATGCCCGTTTCGGGCTTTGGGCCAGCGGTGGGGCGCCTCGACCGCGCTACCGCGCACGCGGAATGCGTCCCGGATACAAAATGCCGCCAATCGTCATCCCGACGAAAGGCGGCATCGATGGGTCACCGGCCAACCGTGTCACGGCGCCGCCCGAACCAAGGGCAACCCAGTCTCGCTCCAGGCGATAACGCCACCGGCCAGGTCATACGTCGTGACAAAGCCCATCTCACGAAGCTCCCTCCTGGCCTTGGCGCTGCGATTACCACTACGGCAATACAGAAAAACCGTGGACTCGCGGTCCAGCTCGGCCATTTTTTGCAAAAAGTCCGCCCCGTGGAAGTCGATCAAACGCGCGCCCTCGATATGCCCGGCGCGAAACTCACCCAGGGTGCGCACGTCAACGAGGACAAAATCCGGGTGTCCCCGCCGCGACGCGATCAACTCCAGAGCGGCGGTCGGCTCCAGAACGTTGGGATCGCGCCGCGAGCACGCGGGCAAAAACAGCACTGCAACCACGAAAAGACGCGCCAAAAACACCAGAACTTCCTTCCGAGACATGGTTTCCAACCTCACCTGATCCGCTCGGGCGCGGAAAAAATGGAAAAACGAGCCTGACGGGCAAAGCCGACCAGGGTCACGTTAAGCTCCCGGGCCTGCAACACGGCCTGATGCGTGGGCGCGCCCAGGGACACCAAAACCGGAATTCCGGCCCGACGCGCCTTGTGCACGATTTCCGAGGAAATCCGTCCCGAGGTAATCAGGATGGTCGCGGTCAAATCCAAAGCGTCGCGCAGCGCCCGCCCCACGACTTTGTCCATGCCGTTGTGGCGGCCGACATCGTCCCGAATCAGGCCCGGCTCGGCTCCATCCAGGCTCAAGGCCACGGTGTGTACCCCTCCCGTGGCGTGATGCAAATCCGAATAACGACGAAACCAGTTGGCCAAATCCTGGATGCGTGGCGCGGCCACGGTAAACCCCGAGGGCAGCGGCTCATGCCCGGCCAGCTCCAGGGGGCTTCCAAAAAGCACGCCCTTGCCACAGCCCGTGGTGAAAGCCCGACTGGCCAGCTGACTCGGGTCCACGCTCCGCGCGAGGCGAACCCGCGCCACCCACTGCCCAGGGTCGATTTCACAATCCAAAAAATCCTCGGGGCGGGCCAGCAACCCCGAAGTATACAAGAAACCCCGCGCCAGATCGTCCAAATTTTCCGGCGTGCACATCAGGGTCGCGATTTCCACCGCGCCGTCCATGATGGTCACCGGAACTTCCGTGGCGACCACGTCGGACTCGACGCGCCGCCCTTCAGGCGTGACCTTGACGATTTCGACCTGGATGAGTGGCTCCAGGGGATGCTGATCAGCCATGAATCCTCCTGCTGTTCGTGATGCCCGAAGCGTCCCATGGCGGTTCGGGTCGCTTTGGAACGGGGCTTGCCGGGGGCCCGTCGCCTTGTCAAGCAAGGTACCTTGTGAAAAAAGAATTAAACTTTTTTTTCAAACTATTAGCCCAAAAAAGAAGGCCTTGCCCAGGCATTGGAGACTTGCTCTTCCGGTCGGGACAAGGTAGCACTTGCCCCTTGACGGGAAGGGGTGCGTTTTCCGGCTCCGCCCGAACCCGGGCACGAACACGGAAAACGAAACATGGAGACATTTCAAGGAGGAAAAAATGAGACGAATCGGAATGCTTGTCCTGGTGGCCTTGATGCTGACGGCTGGAGCGGCCATGGCTGAAAATTTCGAAATCCCCGAAAGCGTGGTCATGAGTGCCTCGAAATTCGAGGGATACACGCCCAAAAAGGCTGATGTCACCTTCAATCACGCGTCGCACATGCATATCGCCTGTGCCGATTGCCACCACACCGTGGCCAGCAGCCTTGCCATCGAAAGCTGTACCACCGAAGGCTGCCACGACAACATCGCGACCAGGGGCGAGACCAATTCCGTGTACACCGCCTTCCACACCGGCACCGACACCACCAAGAGTTGCGTGGGCTGTCACCGCGCCCTGAAAAAAAGCGGACAGGGCGACGCGCCCCTGGCCTGTAACAGCTGCCACGTCAAATAGACCGTTGCCCGCGACAGGATTTCCCGGCGTCATCCGCTTTGAAGCGGATCAGGCTTCCAAACCCCGCCTCTTTTGGCGGGGTTTGCCATTTACGGACCAATTCAATCAGCTCACCGAAAAGTCCGGGCAAACCGGAATACCTCCTTGTATTCATCCCCTCTCCCCTGCTTTCTCCGAAAAAACAGGACATTCGGGCCCAAAACCAATTTTCAAGAGGTATCAATTAAAAAATAAATACTTAGTTTTATTTATTTTTTATTATTTGGCACGTCTATTTCATTATGACCATTCCCAAAAACAATCTTCCCAACAGCCAGCATTGGAGGAGAAATGGCCAACGGCTTTGAAAAACGACGTACCCCGCGCATCCCGCATCGGGCCATCATCAGATATTGTTCTGGAAACGACGACGAATACCGTCCAGGTCGCATGATCAACCACAACGCCACGGGCATGTACCTGGAACTCAACTACCCACCGCCAAAACTCGGTGAAGAGCTCCAAATCGAGGTCCTGGAAACGCCACCGGACTCATCCCACTCTCCCGAGGACGAAACCGGCGCCGTCACGGCCCGCTATTTCGCCAAGGTCATCTGGAAAAAGAATCTGCCCATTTCGTCCCAGGCGGAATACGGCGTGGGTCTCAACTGCCTGGTCCCGCCCCAGGACGACTAAGACCTCGACATGCTATCGGGCCACGGCCCGGAGTAATCCGGGCCACATCGCCAGCCCTCCGTTCCAAGCCCCTCTCCGGGGCTCAAGCCGCGCCTCCGAGGACGGCCCGCGGACACGCCACCCGGAATCCAGCCCAGATTTGTCAACCCCGCGCAAGCGGCGTAACGATTGGCGTACTCACGTCCGGGAGTGTGTCGCGATCAGCCGGTCCCGGAAATACCGCCCCAAGAACCCATAACACGGAGGTTTCCATGTCCGAAAAAAACAAACTGGTGGATATCGAGGAGACCCGTCTGGCCTACATGGCCGGAGTCTTGCTCAAGGAAATCGCCGATGGGCTGTCCCGGCGGGAATTCATCCTCGAAACAGCCGACGGCCCGCTGGCCGTGACCGTGCCCAAGGACGTGGACGTCGAGTACAGCGTCGAGCAAAAAAACAAGGGCGGCGAACGCAAAACCAAGCTGGAAGTTGAAATCAGCTGGAAAACATCCGATGCGGCCACGAAGGACGACGACTGACAAGCACGGCGAGCGCGCCCAGCGGACAAAACAAGCATGTCCTTCCGGTGGGCGCCTCACAGAAAGGAAAGCCGCTTCAGCTCGTCCTCGATAAAACGCCGCAGTTCCTGTTCCAAGCCAACCAGACGCGCATCGTCCCCTTCCTGTCTGGCTTGAAAATAATCCGCGCACAGTTTGCGGGTCGGGCGATCCCACGGGATGTTCAATTCTAGCTTTTCGCGCTCGGCCAGCACCTCGGTGGACAGTTCGCCGTGGTCCCGCAGGGCATGGGCCCAGCGGATCACATACCAGTAATGGAGCAGAAACCGGTCCAGCAGAATGAACATCCACTGCACCGTGCCGACCGGGCCGACCCGCACGGTCCGCTGCCCCAGTTCCAGGCCCATGATCTTGTGCCGGGCCAGTTTCTCCCCCTTGAACAGGGCGGCCAAACCCGTGATGGCTCCGCCCACGGCCGCGAACACGCCCAGGCTGGTGCCCAGGGTCGCCAGATCCACGGCCACGCCCGTGGCCGCGCCAGCGGCCGTGGCCGCCGTGACCAGCTGGGCCCGGTTCAGCCCCAGGACCCGCCAGGTGGTCCGGCCAAACAAATCCTGATGCAACACCGAGTGCTCGGGCAGGTCAAAAAGCGTTGCCTCGTGCCGAAACAGGGCGCAAACATGACCATGCAGCCGGGATTCCTCGGACCGGAGACGCTCCTTGAGCTTTGCGGCCAGGGCGCTTTCCAGCCTTGCCCGGTTTTCGCCCTCGCCCAGGGTGGCGCTTTCGGACAGAACCAACACCCGCCCCAAAAAATCACAGACCAGGGCGGCGCACTCCCGGTTGCGCCGGAACCAGTCGCGGGTAAAGGCGTCCACGATCCTGTCCAGGGACTTTTCCCAGTCCTGCTCCAGGGCGCGCAGACTTTCGAGAAGCCGGACGCGCTCGGCGAAAGTCGCCCGCAGCGCGTTGAACGTCCGGACGATGTTGAAATGCTTGCGCAGCTCCACTTTCCATTCTTCCAAAAAAGCTTCCTCGCCGGTCTTGCAGTTCAGAACAGCCATGCGTGGCCGTCCCGTCCGGCGCAAAATCTCCATCTCGGCCAGATCCACCCGTCGAACCGGGCGCGAGGCATCGAGCACATAGATCACGCCGGCGCCCTCGGCCACGGGACGCAGGAGCTCGCGCTCGTGAGCCAGGCCCGGATCGTTCTCGAACTCCTTCAAAAACCGTGGCAGCAGCTCCTCGTCGGGGCCCTCGTACTTGCGCATCCACCCAAGGGTTTGCAACGGATTCTGGAAACCAGGCGTATCGACGAAGGTGATGACGGGCTGACCATCCACCAGAACCGGGTAGGCGGTGCTGACCATGGTTTCTCCCGGAGTGGGACTGATCCGGATACTGTCGTTCTCGGCCAGCGTGGCCACCACCGAGGATTTGCCTTCGTTGGGATGACCGATGACGGCGAACACGGGGAGATTCATTCTGCCTCCACGGGAAACACGGTGATCCGGATTGGCGCCAAGCGGGCCAAGGCCTCGGTCCAGACCCGCCGCTCCGTGTCCGAGGGCGGGGTCAGCCAGACCCCGCCGCGGGGGCGGCCAGTCAGGGCCACGAAAACACTCCGTCCGGAAGGATTGTCCCGACCCAGGTCGGCCACGGCCAGAAGGGATTCGCGAATCGGGGGTTGCCAAGCCTCGACCAGGAGCACCACGCGCTCAAAACCGCCGACCCAGGTCAGGCCGGCGCAGGCTTGGGCCGCCAGCCGGGCCCCGTCCGCGTCGAGTTCCACGGTCATGATCCTGGTCTCCGGATAGCCGCAAACGCGCTCCGCGAGGCGTTCCAGATCCGGTTTCGGAATACGGTCGGCCAATTCCTCGGGCACCAGGACAGCGCACCCGACCTCGCCTGTCTGGCTGGAAGGAGCCGGCGGCTCAACCTGTTCATGGGCGCGCAGGGGCAGGGGCACGGATGGTCCGACTTGAGCCGGCGCGCGCAGCCCGAGAACCGGCGCGCGCATGCGGTCCTCGATACGGGCCTGATCGGGATGGATAAAACGACGCTCCAACCGTGAAAGACCCAGATGCGCGACCAGCAGCAGTCCCACGCGCGGGAACAACGCGTAGACCAGCAGACACATGGACAAAAAGGGCCACCATGCCACCAAATCGGCATTGGCCAGGGCCGCGATCCCATCCTTGAGCACGATACGGCTGCCCTCGATCTGCTCCAAACCAGGGGCCAGGTTCCAGGAGTCCGGCGCCATGGACCACGGCCAGGACAAAATCATGACCAGATCGTGCACGCCGGCGGCGCCCGTCCGCAAGGTTGATTGCCAGCCAAAAGCCAAGTCCGTGGCCACGACCGCCACCAGGAGGCAGAGCAACGCGCCAGCCGCGAAGGCGACCCCGGCCAGATGCGACAAGCGCAGGCCTTCCAGAAGCAGCATCCGACCATAGCGCCCGGAACCCCGGATCAGACCCTCCAGGCGCGCGCTGGCATCGCCAGGGGCGGCATGACGCGCCAACCCACGCCAAATCAGGAAAAAAACCGACCCCGCTGGACCGGGAACGGGGCGGCGGATAAGCAAAAACAGACAGGACACCAGACACAGCAGGGTTTGCGGAGCCACGGCCGCGAGCAGAAACACGGACACATTGATCGGGGCCTGTCCGGAGTACGCCAGCAGAACCTGGGCCAGGGAAACCCCGGCCAAAAATCCCACCAAGCCAAGCCCCCACCCCGCCACGGTCCGAGCCGAACGAAACAGGTTCGAGGGCAGGGGGCCTAAATCCGTCTGGCGCCGCGCGGCCAACCACAAACCAAGGTTGACGGCCTCGGGGGAAGGCACCCGCAAGCCAATGGCCCGATCCCGTTCGGCGACTTCCCGTGGCGGGATGTCGCCGTCCTGTCTCAAAAACCATTCCAAGTCCAAGTAATCGGGCAGGCGCAATGTTGTCTTCATGGTCAGCCTGTTTAGCAGGAGGCAGCCGGATATGCAAAAAAGGACGGCATCTCCAATCTCGGACAGTACTTGTCAAAGATTCAAGGGACACGTAGCATGCCCGATATTTGGAAAAAATATCCTGCGGAGCCTTTTGTCGCCCACAAGGACCATGCCATGTCCACGACCCGTCGCAGCTTGAGTTCCAGGCTCATCATCTCGGCCTGCCTGCTGAGCGTGGTCATGAGCGCCCTCCTGGCCGGCCTGCAACTCTTTCATCAATATCGTCATGATGTCGCCACGCTGAAAAACACCCTGGACCACGTGGCTGCTTCCGACTTGAAGGGCATCACCGCCAGCCTGTGGCAACTCGACTCCAATCTGCTCGCCATCCAGCTCCAGGGCCTGATCCAGCGGCCCAACTTCATCCACGCCAGGATCACGCAATCCGGCACGGTCATCGCCGAAGCCGGCGCCATGACCGGCAAAAATCTTCTGCACCGCGACTTCCAGCTCATCCACGCCTTCAACGGCCAGCCCTATCATCTTGGGCAGCTCTCGGTCACGGCGTCCCTGGACCCGTTACAAAAACAAATTGGCCAGGAATTTCTGAGCACCCTGTCGGCCCAAAGCGTGGTCGCGCTGTCCCTGGCGGCGGCCCTGATCGCCCTGTTCCACCATCTCATCGGCCGCCACCTCGGCGCCCTGGCCAACCAGGTCATGGATCTTTCGCCCACGAACCTGCGTCGTCCCATTATCTTGCGCAAAAACAATCATAACGACGAATTGGACCAGGTCACCGCCGCCTTGGAAAACATGCGCGAAAACCTGCTCGACACCTTCACCCAGCTCAGTCTGGAAGTGGAGGAACGCCGGACGGCCGAGCAAAAACTGTCCCAGGCCAAGGAGGACGCCGAGACGGCGGCCCGGGCCAAAAGCCAGTTCCTGGCCAACATGAGTCATGAAATCCGCACTCCGATGAACGGCATCATGGGCATGTTGCAACTGGCCATGGACAGCCCCGATCCGGCCGACAACCAACGCTACCTGCAGGCGGCCATGCAGTCGGCCAAGAGCCTGCTACGCCTTTTGAACGACATCCTCGATCTGTCCCGGCTGGAGGCCTCGCGCATGCCCGTGATCGCGGAGACATTCAGTCCCCGCGCGCTCATGCAGGACCTCGACGACAGCTTTCAGGCCGTGATCCTGGACAGGGGCCTTGTCCTGGACATCGCCGTGGACGCGGCCGTGCCCGGATATCTGTTCGGAGACACGGTGCGCATCCGCCAGATCCTGACCAACATCATCGGCAACGCGGTCAAATTCACCCCGCACGGTCGGGTGGACGTGTCCATGTCCCTGCTCTCGCCCGTGCGACCGGGCGAGCACCGCATTTTCATCGAAATCCGCGACACGGGCGTGGGTATCCCACCCGAAGCCCAAGACCGCCTTTTCGAGCCCTTTTCCCAGGCCGACTCCACCCAGACCAGAAAATTCGGCGGCTCGGGCCTGGGCCTGAGCATCACCCACCAGCTGGTGGTTTTACTCAACGGATCCATGGCTTTTGAATCCGACGAACTCGGAACGGCCTTCTATGTCCTTCTGCCCCTGGCATCCCCTCCGGCCAAACTCGAAAACCCGGCCAAACCCGAAACAGCGCCCCTGGCCATGCCCGGAAAGCACAGCCTGAACGTGCTGGTGGCCGAGGACAATCCCATCAACAGCACCGTCGCCCTCAAATTCCTGGAATCTCTCGGCCATCACGGCTCCCTGGCCATGACCGGCAAGGAGGTTCTGGAAAAATTGGCCTCGGATAACTTCGACCTGGTTCTCATGGACATCCAGATGCCCGAAATGGACGGGATCCAGACTACCACCATCATCCGGTCCTGGCCCAAGGACAAGGGAGGAAGCATCCCCATCATCGCCATGACCGCCCATGCCTTTGCCTCGGACACGGCGCGCTTCCTGGAAGTGGGCATGAACGGCCATCTTCCCAAGCCCGTGGCCAAGGCGGATCTGGTCAAGATTCTTAAACCCTACACCGCGCAAACCGCCCATGTCCGCACACCAACACCAAATGTTCCGCCCACCGGCCGAGCACGATAGCGTGCTCATCCGGGTGGCCGACGGGTGCCCGCACAACGCCTGCGCCTTCTGCGCCATGTACCGGGGCGTGCCCTACCGCGTCCACGAGCCCGAGGACACGGCCCGCGCCATTGCCCAGGCCGCGCGCGCGAAACCCCTGGCCCGACGCGTGTTTCTCGCCGACGGCGACGCCCTGGCCCTGCCCACGCCACGTCTGCTGACCATCCTGGAGCAGCTGGACCAGCACTTTCCGGCACTGTCCAGGGTGACGTGCTACGCCTCGGGCCGGGCCATGGCCGCCAAAAGCGATCACGACCTGGACGCGCTGCGCGCCGCCAAATTGCGCACGGTGTACCTTGGTCTGGAAAGTGGCTGCGAGGACATCCTGAAACGCATGGCCAAGAACACTTCGGCCGCGTGCATGATCGATGGCGCCCAAAGGATGCGGATGGCGGGAATCTCGGTTTCGGTCATGGTGCTCCTGGGCCTTGGCGGACGCGCCGCCTCGGCCGCCCATGTCCGCGACACGGCCCTGGCCCTGAATGCCATGCAACCCCGGCTGCTCTCCTGTCTGCGTCTTGTTCCCATCCCCAAGACGCCGCTGTCCGCGTGGATCCAGGCCGGACGCTTTGCCCTCCTGTCCGAGGCGGAGGCCGCGCGGGAGCTGCGCGACCTGCTCGCGGCGCTAAACCTCCGCCAAACGGTGTTCAGGGCGGACCATGTCTCGAACATCCTGCCCCTGGCCGGGCGTCTGCCAACGGACCGGGGCCGCCTCCTGGAAGAGCTGGACGAACTTCTGGACGCACGCGTCCTGGACACGACCGGACCGGGACGCATGCCCAACCTGCTCTAGCCGTGGGCACCATCCCGGTTTTTCGGACCCATGTCCGAATCGGCGCATCCATCCGGCTCCCGGCCACGCGTGCCAGCCAAAGAGCCCACGGCCTCGGACGAAAAGCAGCCGACACGCCCAATCCGGCGTTCAGTTCAAAAGGCGCAGCACGTCCAGGGGATGCCCGATGATCGCGGCCGCGCCGGAATCCAGCAACTCCCCTTCCGACCTAAAGCCCCACAGAACGCCCACCGGAAACATGCCCGCGTTGACGGCGGTGCGCATATCCACATCCGTGTCGCCAAGATAGGCGATTTCCTCGGGGCGCACCGCCAAACGCTCGATCAAGCGCCAGGTTCCGGCCGGATCAGGCTTGACCGGCACGCCGGGTACCTGACCCATGGTCACGGCAAAGGGCCAGTTCCCCAGAAATCGTTGCATGCACAGGTCCGCGAAATCCTGTGGCTTGTTGGTCAGCACCGCCATGGGCATGTTCCGGGCCACAAGATTGTCCAAAAGCTCGGGAATGCCCGCGTAAGGTCCTGTTTTCACATTCCAGTTGGCTTCGTATTCGTCCAGAAATCCACGCACGCAGGCGTCCGCCACGCCCTCGTTGTCGCGGACCTCGGAAGGAAGGGCGCGATGAACCAGCTGTTTCACGCCACTGCCCACGAACTCGCGATACGCCGCCACGGGATGGGTCGGTAAATGATTCCGGACCAGGACCCGATTCATGGAATCCGCCAAGTCATCCAGGGTGTCGAGCAGGGTGCCATCCATATCGAAAACAACTGCCTTATATTTCATGAAGATCGTCCTCACGTGAAAAGGTTCAAAAAAGGGCGCCAGCGGCGCCGAGCCGCCCAAGACCTAGGAGGCAAGGGCGGGAACAGGCAAGTCCATTTTCGACGAAAACCGCGTGTCCGCTCCGGCTTCAAAAATTCGAGGGTATTTCCTTCTCCGGGCACAAGCGCCCCCACGAGGCCACGGCCAGGATGGGATGCCGGACCCGTGCGCATCGGCCCCTGATCCATGCCTCGGGATCGGTTGGGGAGAAATTTCGAAGCTTGTCATTTCACTTTCAAGCGGGTATGAATTTGCGTCTTTGAATCAAAACTCCTGTAAACAAAGAAGGTATCCGTCTTATATGGCCAAGGAAGAGTCAATCGAAGTCGAAGGTATTGTCGAGGAAGCCATGCCCAACGCCATGTTTCTGGTGCGCCTGGAAAACGGTCATCAGGTACTGGGGCACATCTCTGGCAAAATGCGCAAATTCTACATCCGCATCCTTCCGGGCGACCGGGTCAAGGTGGAGCTTTCTCCCTATGACCTGACCCGGGGCAGAATTACCTACCGCTTCAAATAACGTCCCGCGCTCCGGCGCTCTGAAAACGGCGTGTGTTCCGACGCATGCCGATTTTTGTTTTTTCCGGGTAAACACACGCTCTGCCATTCCCGGATTCCAGCCTCAACCCAATTACATGCCAGAAATCGATCTGCACACCCACTCCACCGCCTCCGACGGCACCCTGACGCCGTCCGAGCTGGTGGCCCAGGCTGCGGCCATGGGCCTTCGGGCCATGGCCCTGACCGACCACGACACGATCCAGGGGCTGCCGGAAGCCTGCGCGGCCGGCCGCGCCTGGAAAATCGAAGTCATCGGCGGCTGTGAACTGAGCGTCAATTTTCCCAAGGGCAGCATGCACATCCTGGGTCTGTGGCTGCCCCTGCGTCCGATCCGGCTTCAGGCCAGCCTGGACACGCTGACCCGGCTGCGCAAAACCCGCAACGAAACCATCATCCACAACCTGAACAGCCACGGCGTGGCCATCACCTACGATGAATTGGAACGCACCGCCGCCGGTGGCACCATCGGCCGGCCGCACATCGCCCAACTTCTGGTGAGCAAGGGCCACGCCCTGGACATGCGCGACGCCTTCGCATCCTGGCTACGCCCCGGCACCAAGGGCTACGCGCCCAAGGAAAAATTCGATCCACGTCAGGCCATCGAGTTGCTCAAGGCCGAGGGAGGCACGGTCATCCTGGCCCATCCCTGCACCCTGCATCTGGACGAAGGGGGATTGGAGAACGTGTTGCGGGAGCTCAAGGGTTGGGGCCTGGACGGGATGGAGGTCTACTATTCCATGCACACCCAGGCCCAGACCACGGTCTACGCCGACTTGTGCCGGCGTCTCGACCTGCTGGAAAGCGCCGGCTCGGACTTCCACGGCGACAACAAGCCCAACATCGCCCTGGGCCGGGGCAAAGGAGGCCTGCGTCCGTCCTACCGGCTGGTGGAACGCATGAAGGAACGCCGCGCAGCCCTTGGATTGGCCCTGCCCGAATGCTCGTGAACGCCATGCCCGAACTCCTGGTCCCGGCCGCCGATCCGGACAAGCTCCGCACGGCCCTGCTCTACGGAGCCGACGCGGTGTACCTGGGGGGCCAGGGCCTGAACCTGCGCGCCAAGGCCGGCGGCTTTTCGTTTCCAGCCCTGCGCCAGGCCGTGGCCACGGCCCACGCCCACGCGGCCAAGGTCTACTTCACCCTGAACCTGTTGGCCTGGGAAGAACAACTGCCCGAAGTCGCCCGCTATCTGGACGAACTGGACGCCTCCGGCGTGGATGGCCTCATCATCGCCGATCCCGGCGTCATGGCCATGGCCAGGCGACGTGCTCCACGCATCCCCATACATCTCTCGACCCAGGCCAATACATCCAACTCCGCCTCGGCCGCGTTCTGGCGCGACCAGGGCGTGACACGGGTCAATCTGGCCCGTGAACTGGGCGCGGCGCGCATCCGCACCGTGCTTGAAAATGTCCGGGACCTGGAGGTGGAAGTTTTCGTGCATGGGGCCATGTGCATGGCCATTTCCGGGCGATGTCTGCTCTCGGCCCATGTCAATGCCCGGTCCGCCAACCAGGGCCTGTGCACCCACCCTTGCCGCTTTGATTACAAAATCACCGGAGTCCGTCTCGAAGAGCGGCTGCGGTCCGGCCAGGACATGTGGGAATTGGTCGAGGACGAAGACTACACCCAGATCATGGGCGCCGAGGATCTGTGCCTGATCAAGTACCTGCGCTGGTTCCAGCGCGTCGGCGTGCACAGCCTCAAAATCGAGGGGCGCATGAAGACCACGTCCTATCTGGCCCAGGTCACGGATATCCACCGCACGGCCCTCGATGACCTGACCACGGGCGTGTTCCGCCCCGCCCTGTATCTGGACGAATTACGTCAGACCGCGACCCGGCCGCTGTCCACCGGTTTTTTCACGCCCATCCGCCATACCCTGGCCCAGCCCCTGCCGCGCGAGCACCGCAAGAACATCGTGGCCCGCCTTGTGGAAGAAATCCGCCCCGGAGCATGGATCATGGACGTCAAGCACCGCTTCCAGGACAGCGAACCCTTGGAAATCCTGGCCCCGGGCCTGCGCCGCCCCCGTCTCGCGGCCGGATCGTTCGGCGCGGAAAAAGACGACGGTAGTCTCGTGCGCGACGCGCACAGCGGCCTGCGCCTGATCCTGCGCTGCGATCATCCCGACCTCCGGCCGGGGCTTTTCCTACGCGCGGCGTGTCCTTCCAAAAACTAAGGGAGGCCTGAAGCCTCCCCTTCTCTTCTCTTTATTCGTCCGCTTTCGAGGATTTGAGTTCCATGACGATGGCGTTGAGTTCCGCGATCTGGGCCGCCATCCCGGAGATGGAATCGCCCACCTCGCGTGCCCCCCGAGAGGTTTCCTGGGTGATGCGATTGATGTCGTCGATGGCGTGGTTGATCTCCTCCGAGGCTGCGGACTGTTCCTCGGCCGCCGTGGCGATGCTCCTGATCTGGGCGGCGCTGGCCTCGGACTGGCTCACGATTTCCAAAAGCACTTCCCCGGATCGGGATGAATAGCGATCCGCCTCGGTGATCCTACCAAAGGCGGAATCCATGGCCCCGATATTGTCCATTGCCGCGCTCTGGATGGCGCTAATGGACGCGGACACTTCCTTGGTCGCGGTCATGGTTTTTTCGGCCAGCTTGCGTACCTCGTCGGCAACCACGGCGAACCCGCGTCCGGCGTCCCCGGCTCTGGCCGCCTCGATGGCCGCGTTCAGGGCCAAGAGGTTCGTTTGATCGGCGATATCGTCGATGACCCCGATGATGGCTCCGATACCCTGGGCCTGGGTGCCAAGCTCGGCCATGTTGTGCTTCAGGACATCCACCTCGGACACGACCTGGCCCATGGTGGCCTTGGCCTGTTCCACCACGCCCGCGCCTTCCTCGGCCTTGGATTGGGCCTGCTGCCCAACCTCGGCCGCCTGGGAAGCGTTGCGGGCGATTTCCAGAACAGTGGCGTTCATTTCCTCCATGGCCGTGGCCGTGCCCTGGATACGACCACCTTGCTCATCCGCGCCCTGGAGCATGATCCGGGTCTGGGCAGCCATGCGTTCGGAAGCGTCGACGATCACGGACGTGATCCGTTCCAGACGCGCCCCGGCCTGGGCCAAACCCTCGGCTCGGGCCAAAGCCGCGCGCCGTCGCTCCGCCTCGGCCTGGTCCATGGCTTCCCGTGCCAGTCGGCTCTGCTCCTCGGCCTCGCGCGTCTTGACGTTGGCCGTCTCGATCTTGCCCTTGAGCGAGGCAACCATCCCCCGCAAGGAATCGGCCAGGATCCCGATCTCGTCCCGCTGCTGAATCCCGATATTTCGGTCCAGATCCCCGGCCGCGATAGCCTGGGCCACGACGGTGATCTCGCCCACGGGCTTCACGATCATCCCGATGATACCATAAACCAGCACCACAAGCAGGACCAGCCCGCCCAGGCTCAGGCCCAGCAACAGGGTTTGCATGTCGCGGGCGCCGGCAAAGATGGCCTCTTGCGGAATGTTGATGACAAAATTCCAGTACCCATCCACGCCTTCAAGCGAAATGGGCGTCATGCAGTAAAGCATGTCCTGATGCGTGGTGTTGGAATACTGCGTGAAGAGAACCTGTTCGCCCTGGGCCAGGGACGTTTCGAAATCGGCTCTATTGGCGTCGGCGATATGATCGCGAAAATTCACGCCGATCAAGTCCTTGTCGGGATGAGCCACGACCATCCCAGTCTGGGACAACAAGAAGCCATAACCCGTATCGAAAACCTGAACCCGCGCGGCCAGGGCTTGCAGACCCTCCAGGCTTAAATCCGCCCCCACCACGGCCTGACCCTGTTCGAAAAGCGGCACGCAAACACTGATCATCATCCTGTTCTGGCCGGCCACTTCGTATGTCGTGGGGTCGGTCAGAAACACGCGCTTGGTCTGCAGAGGCTGCCAATACCATTTGTCATCCTCGGCGCGCGACGTGGCATTGACCACCGTGGTGTGGGTTTCGGTGGTCCCGGTCTTTTCCCGGATGATATAGGCCAGGAAGCGACCGGATTCCTCGTGCAAGGCGTCGGCCTTGACGAATTCCGCGTCACGGCCATCAAAAGCGTTCGGTTCCCAGGCCGTCCAGACCCCGAAAAGCCCCGGAAAGGCATCCAATGTTCGATGCAGCAGACCCGCGGCCACACGCCGGTCCGGCTCTGGCTGGGCGCGTTCGTTGGCCATGCCCGCCGCCAGGGCCTTGGCCGCGGAGGTGACGGCGCCCAGCTCGCCCTTGACCATGTTCGCGTAGCGGGAACTGATCTCTTGCGCCAGCCGCCGCGCGTCCGTGAGCGCCTGTTCCTTGAGCCTGTCCTGAACAACGAACATCATGGCCACTAAGACCAAAATGATGACCAGGCTGACCGGAAAAAGAATTTTATACCGCATTTTCAGATGCTTGAACATGGTATCTCCGTAGCGGACATTGAAAGATACCTGAATATACATGCGGCGAACGTTTCATTCAAGAAACTCGACTTTCGGGGTTGTTAGTAAAGTCGCGGAAGCAGAAATCTTTCTAAAATAATTGAATATTTTGATTGAGGGGATCCTCCTTCTGTAGTAGT
>RZYB01000001.1 GCA_009930495.1 Deltaproteobacteria bacterium | reverse complement strand
AAGCCCTTGTTTTCTTTGGTCGGGGCGACTGGACTCGAACCAGCGGCCCTCGGTTCCCAAAACCGATGCGCTACCAAACTGCGCTACGCCCCGAAGAGGGCAGTCTGTACATAGGGTTGCGCGGATCTGTCAATCGATTTTTCAATACTTTCTGGAATATGATCGTTGGCCACGTCTGCGATACAGCGCGAACGCCTTGGCCAGCAAGGCGTTCGCGGTGGGGTAGAGTTAAAGACCCGCGTCGTCCACCAGTTCCATGGCTCTGGCCGCGTGGACTTCGTCCAGGCGCTGCACGGGCAGGTTGAGCGGGGCGTCCAGGATGGATTGCGGGTCGGTATCTACCCGCTCCAGGATTTCGATCATGTCGTCCACGAATTCGTCCAGGGTTTCCTTGCTCTCTGTTTCCGTGGGCTCGAACATCAGGCATTCCTTGACGATGAGCGGAAAGTAGATGGTCGGCGCGTAGTGGCCTTTTTCGAGCAGGGCCTTGGCAATATCCAGGGCGCGCACGCCTTTTTGGGCCTGACGGGCGGCCGAGGCCACGAATTCGTGCATGCAGATGCGGTCGTGCGGAATTTCCAGATGTTTTTCCAGGCGTTTGCGCAGGTAATTGGCCGCCAGCACGGCATTTTCCGAGGCGCGGACAATGCCTTCCCTGCCCAGACGCAGAATATAGGCGTAGGCTTTGAGGATGACGCCGAAATTGCCGTAAAAGGGCGCGATGTAGCCGATGGATTTCGGGTAGTCGTAGTCTAGAAAGTACTGGCCGTCTTCGAGCTTCACCACGCGGGAGATGGGCAGGTAGTCCACCAGGCGTTCGCTCACGCCGACCGGGCCGGAGCCGGGTCCGCCGCCGCCGTGCGGGGTGGCGAAGGTTTTGTGCAGATTCAGGTGCACCACGTCGAAACCCACGTCGCCGACGCGCATCTTGCCCATGATGGCGTTCAGGTTGGCGCCATCATAGTAGAGCAGGCCGTCCACGCTGTGCACCAGTTCGACGATGCGCTTCAGATTGCATTCGAACAGGCCCAGGGTGTTGGGGCAGGTCATCATCAATCCCGCCACTTCGTCATCGAGGACCTTCTCCAGCTCGTCCGGGTCGATCATGCCGTTTTTGGACTCGATGGAGATCACGTCGTAGCCCGCGATGGCCGCCGAGGCCGGATTGGTGCCGTGGGCCGAATCCGGCACGATGATCTTGGTTTTCTTGTTGCCCTTGTCCTTGTGGTAGGCGGCGATGAGCATGACTCCGGTCAGTTCGCCGTGGGCGCCGGCCATGGGTTGCAAGGTAAAGGCGCTCATGCCGGTGATTTCGGCCAGAAGCTGCTCGGTTTCGTAGAGCACTTCCAGCGCGCCCTGGGTCAGGTTGCCCGCTCCCTTGAGCTGCGGAATGAGGGGATGCAGACTGGTGAAGCCGGGATGGGCGGCCACGGCCTCGGTGAATTTGGGGTTGTACTTCATGGTGCACGACCCCAGAGGATAGAAGTTGCTGTCCACGCTGTAGTTCAGGCGCGAGAGCCTGGTGAAATGGCGGACGACATCGATCTCGGACAGTTCGGGCAGCTTCGGGGCGCTGTCGCGTAGCAGCGTTCCAGGGATGTCGCCGGCGGTGTTGCCCCGTGGCTCCCTGGGCCAGACGCCTTTGCGACCGGCGCGGGAATTGGCGAACAAGGTTTTCACAAAACACCTCCGATCAGTTCGGCCAGGATGCCGACGCTCTGCGGCGTGGTTTTTTCGGTGCAGGCCACCAGCAGATGGTTGTCCATGCCCTGGTAATAGCGGCCCAGGGGGAAGCCGGCCACGAACTTTTTGTCCAGGAGCGCGTCGATGATTTCATAGGCGCGAACGGGCAGTTTGACCGTGAATTCGTTGCCAAAAGGCTGATTGACCACGTGCACGCCGGGCAGGCGTTCAAAACGATTGGCCGCGTAGTGGGCCAGTTCGACGCCGAGCTGGGCGGTTTTTTTGAGTCCCGTCGGGCCCAGAAGGCTGACGTACATGAGGGAGCGCAGGGCGCACAGGGCCTGATTGGAGCAGATGTTGGACGTGGCCTTTTCACGTCGGATGTGTTGTTCCCTGGCCTGGAGGGTCAGGACGTACCCTGTCTTGCCGGTTTTGTCCGTGGTCCGCCCGACAATGCGGCCGGGCATCTGGCGGATGAGCTGCTTGGAGCAGGCCATGATGCCCAGATACGGCCCGCCGAAGCTCAAGGGGAGGCCGAGGCTCTGCCCTTCTGCCACGGCGATGTCGGCGCCCATCTGGCCCGGCGTCTTGAGGATGGTCTGCAGAACCGGGTAGGTCGAAATGATGGACACCGCTTTATGGCTGCGCGCCGTGGCGAACAGGGCGCCAAAGTCCTCGACCGTGCCGAAGAAATTGGGGTTCTGGACGATGACCGCGGCCGTGTCGTCGTTGATGGCGGCCATGAGGGCATCCATGTCCGTGTGGCAGTCCTGGTGGGGGACGGTCACGAGATCGAGTTGCAAATTGGTGGTGTAGCTGTCGAGCATGACCCGGTAAATGGGGTTGACGCTCTCGCAAATGACGATGCGGGTCTTCTTGGTGTGACGCACCGCCATCATGATGGCCTCGTACAGGGCCGTGCCGCCGTCGTAGAGAGAGGCGTTGGCGTAGGGCAGGTCGAGCAGCCGGGCCATGGCGGTCTGGTATTCAAAAATGGCCTGGAGCATGCCCTGGGATGCCTCGGCCTGGTAGGGCGTGTAGGCTGTGTAGAATTCACCGCGCGAGCACAGGGCGTCAACCGCGCTGGGAATGTCGTGGTCATAGAAGCCGGCGCCCAAAAAGGAGGTCAAATCCGTGTGGTTCTTGGTCGCCGTGCGGTCCAGCTTCTGGCGGACTTCCATCTCGCTCAAGCCGTTGGGCAGCCTGAGTTCCTGGGCGCGGAAGGCCGCTGGAATATCCTCGAACAAGGCCTCGATGCTGGGCGCGCCGATGGCGGCCAGCATGTCGCGCTGTTCCTCGGGGGTGTGGGGAATGAAGGGCATGGTGTCTCCCGGATGACGATTCTAGTGGGCTTCCGTGGCGCAGTGTGCGTCGTAGGCCGTGGTGTCCAGCAGTCCGGACGGCTGGGCGGACAGTTTGACCTTGAACATCCATCCCGCGCCAAAGGCGTCCTGGTTGATCAGTTCCGGGGCGCTCTCCAGCTCGGCATTGATTTCAACGATTTCACCGCTGACCGGAGAATAGATTTCGCTGGCCGCCTTGACCGATTCCACGGTGCCGATTTCCGCACCCGCTTCGGCCGTGGAGCCCACCTGGGGTAGTTCGACAAACGTCAGATCGCCAAGTTGTTCCTGGGCGAAGTGCGTGATGCCGACCGTGGCCACGTCGCCGTCAATTTTTACCCATTCGTGTGATTTCGCGTACAAAAGACCTTGCGGATTCATGAATGCCTCCAGGGGAATATGCTGATTGTGGCTCGGATATATCCGATTCTCTTGAGTTCGGCATCACATAAATATAATGACCTGAAAGAGCAACGACCGGGAACAGCGAAAGCGACAAATGGATTATGTATTGGTGAATACTTTGCGAGGAGGAAGCATGGGATTGGCGCGATTGTTCGGAGTTATCATGATTTTTCTGATGTTTGCATCTTTTGTCCGGGCCGAGGCGCTGCCGGGCGAGCATGTCGAGGGCTTCGTGAATGCCATGAAGGATCTCAAGCCGTATTTCGATCAGTACGCGGACGAAATCGGCGACGACGGCGACGCCAGCAGCACGGCCAAGCTCGTGACCGATTGGGCATCCGGCCTGAAGCGTCATGCCGATCTGATGGAGATTCTTGAAAAGCATGGTTTTGACGAGGAGTCCTGGGTCGCGGTGACGCCATTGGTCATGAAGGCCTATATGACCGTCAAACTGGGGGCCGAAGGGCGGAACATCCCCGCCCAGATGGCCGAATCCCTCAAGGAAATCGAATCCAACCCGGACATCCCCGAGGCCCAGAAGGCGGAAATCCGGGACAGCATCCAACGTGGTATCGAGGAATTCGAAAAAAGCCTGGACGCGCCCATTGAGCATCAGGATGCGATTCGGCCCTACCTTGGGCAGTTGGACGAGATTTTTGAATGGCAGGAATAGACCGGCCAAAATTCGTTACGAACAAGCCGCCCCTGGGCGGCTTGTCGCATTTTGAGGCTCGGGAACGCGAGCACTCCTTGCATAAAAGGCAACGTAGTCTCGGAATCGGACATTCGAGGAGCAGTTCATGACCCAAACCATTTCCCCTCATTTTTCCACGTCATCCCCGCCGGCCCTGACCATGGCCGGGCATCTGGATCCCCAGTCCGCCAGACATTCGCAGGCGCGGCAGACCCATCAAATTCTGCATGTCCATCGCGGCGTTTCCCTGCTGGTGGACGAATGCCGCAAGCAGCCCATCCTTGCCGGCCTGACCGCCTTCATTCCGGCCGGCTGGCCGCATCGGTTCACGGTTCTGGGGGCAGGGGTGGACTACAAGGCACTTTCCCTTTCACCAGGGCTTTTCACGGCGTCGGTGTCGGGGATTGTCATCTTCCGGGCCAGCGCCTTGGAGCAAAACCTGCTCGATCGCATCGTCATCCACGATCAAGCCGATTTGCATGGCCTGACCCAGGACTGCCTGAATCTTCTTCTGAAACTCATCCCCAAAACCCTGAATATACCGGCGTCCATCGTTCGCCTGCCGCTTCCATCCACGCCTCTGACCCGCGAGATCGTCAGCTTCATCGAAAGCAGCCACGCCCGGCCCTTGGGCATGGATGACTTCACCGCCGCCTTTCCCTATTCGGCCCGCCATCTGACCCGGCTGTTCCGCGAGGATCTGGGCCTGACCATGTTTGAATATCTGCGTTTGTACCGCATCCTCATGGCATCCATCGCCCTGGGCGACGAGAGCCGAAGCATCACCCAATGCGCGTTGGACGCGGGCTACGAAGGCCAGTCCTCGTTTGATCATGATTTCCGGGAAATTTACGGGGTCGCTCCCAAGGTTTTTCGGCAGCGGATTATGGGAACCGAGGCGGACTCGCGGGACGAAGCCTAAAGTCCCAGCTTGGCGCGGCGGTAACGGAAGGTGTCCCGCGACACGCCGAGCAGGCGGGCGGCCTGGGACTCGTTGCCGCCGGCGCGGTGCAGGGCCTGTTCGTAATAGCCCCGTTCCAGGCTGTGCAGAATGGCCGGCAAATCCACGCCGTTTTCGGTCAGGTCCGGCAGCAGGGGAGTGGGTGGCGGACATTCCGACGTCACGCCGATGTCCGCCGCGTCCAGCTCCGGGCCTGGGGCCATGAGGGCGACCCGTTCCATGATATTGCGCAGTTCGCGGACGTTGCCGGTCCAGGCGTGGGTTTCGAGGGCTTGGCGGGCAGCGTCGGTGATGCCCGTGAAGTGCTTGCCAAACTTGGTCCCGAACTCGTGCAGGAAAAGTTGGGCCAGGGGAAGAATGTCGGCGGCACGGGTGGCCAGGGAGGGGACGCGGATTCGGACCACGGCCAGGCGGAAAAAGAGATCCTGGCGAAAGGCTCCGTTTTTGACCATTTCTTCCAGGTCGCGGTTGGTGGCGGCCACGATCCGGGTGCGGACCGTGCGTTTGGTCGTGGAGCCCAGGGCGTAGTATTCTCCTTGCTGGAGAAAGCGCAGCAGTTTGGCCTGGGCGCTTTGGGGCAGATCGCCCACTTCATCCAGGAACAGGGTGCCGCCGGCCGCGGATTCGACCAGCCCGATCTTGCCCTTTTTGCCGGCGCCGCTGAAGGCGCCGGGCGCGTAGCCAAAAAGTTCGCTTTCGATCAGATCCTCGGGGATTGCCGCGCAGTTGACCGTGACCAGGGGGCCGCGAAAATTCGGGCTGCGGTAGTGGATGGAGCTGGCGATGAGTTCCTTGCCCGTGCCCGTGTCGCCCTCGATCAAGACAGGGGTGTCCGGGCTGACCGCGACCTTGGCGACCATCTCGACGACGTTGCTGATGGCCCGGCTCTCGGCCACGAAAAAGGGCACCTGTTCGCGCAGGGCCTTGTCCTGGAGAGCGCGGATTTCCTTGCCCAGGCGGATGGAGCTTTTGGCACGTTCCAGGCAGTGCTTGAGGACGTCCATGCGCAGGGGTTTGACCAGATAGTCGAAGGCGCCGCGCTTCATGGCCGAGATGACCGTGTCCAGGTCCTCGAAGGCGGTGATCATGATCACCGCCGCGTGGACGGCTCTGGTCCGGATGGCCTCCAGCACGTCCAGGCCGCTCATGTCCGGCAGGCCGATGTCGAGCAGGATCAGGTCCGGGCACAGCCGGTCCAGCTCCGCGAGCGCTTCGGCGCCACTGGCAAGGGACGTGACCGCATAGTGGCGGGACAGGGCCATGGTCAGGCTGTCGCGGATGGATTCTTCGTCGTCGATGATGAGCAGGGTGTAGTCCATGGGTTATCCTTGAGTGTGGGCGGGAAATTCCAGGCAGAATTCGGCGCCGCCCAGGGGGCTTGCTCCGACGCGGATGGAGCCGTGGTGATCGGCCACGATGCGTTGCACGATGGACAGGCCGATGCCCGTGCCATCGGCGGCCGTGGTGTAGAAGGGATCGAAAATCCGTTCCTGGTCGCGTTCCGGGATGCCCGGCCCGGAGTCGCCGATACTCAGGCGGACAAGTCCTTCGGCGCGTTCCAATCCGACGCGCAGACGCTTGGCGGCCGCCTTCCGGACGGCCCGGGCCGCGTTGTCCAGAATGTTGATGACCGCCTGTTCGAGCTGCATGCGGTCGCCGTGAATAATCGCCGGACCGCCCAACTCGGTTTCCACGATGATTCCGGCCGAACGCAGGGTCGCGGCCATGAGGCTCAGGGCTTCCTGCACCGGCTGGGCCAGATCGAGGGTTTCCAGGCGGGGCGCGCCGGGCTTGGAAAAATCGAGCACGCGGCGGATGACGGACTCCATCTTGCCGGCGGCCTTGCGGATTTTTTCGATGATGGTGCGGAGCATGCCGGCGGACTCCTCGTCATCCAGCTCGGCGCAGACTTCGTCCATGGTGTAGAGATAGCCGTGGATGCCGGTCAGTGGGTTGCGGATTTCGTGGGCGATGCCGGCGGCCATGCGGCCCAGGGAATTGATTTTGTCCAGAAGCATGATCTGACGGGCCATGCGTCGGGATTCGGTGACATCGGCCATGAACACGGCCACCCGCGTGACCTGGCCGGAGTCGCCGAAGACCGGGTAGAAGCGCAGGTCCAGATCGCGTTCGCGGTCGTGGTCGGTCACGCCATGGTCCGCCCCGGATACGAAAACCGTGTTCACGGCGTCCTCGCAGATTTGGCCAAGGACCGGGTCCAGGATCTGGAACAGGCTGATGCCGATCAGGGCCTCGCGGTTGGCGCCGAAGCGGGCCGCCCCGGTGTCGTTGATGTCGAGGATGATGCCGGCCTGATCAACCAGCAGCAGGGTTTCGCTGGGCGCGTTGATGAGCGCCCTGGCCTTGGCCTCGCGGTCCCTGGTGTGCGCCTCGGCTTCGCGGCGTTGTTCGATTTCGAAGCGCAGGTCGCGCGTGCGGCGTTGGACCTCGATTTCCAGGCGGGCGCGAACCTTGCGTAGATTGCCCTCGGCCGTGACGCGCTCGTGAACCTCGCGTTCCAGAGCGTCGTTGGCCGCACGCAGGTGCTCGGTCCGGGCGCGGACCGCGTCTTCAAGCTGTTCCTTGTGGCGGCGCAGCACTTCCTGGGCTTCCTGGCGGCGGCGGATGGAACTCAGGAGCATGGCCAGGGCGGCCAGGAGCACGGCCACGGCCGCGATGGCCCCCCAGATATAGCGTTTGTCGATCTGGTAGAATCGCGGCGGCTGGTTCAGGATCAGGCTGCCGGCGGGCAGGGCGTCCGGGTTGAGGCCGAAACGGCGGAGCTGGACATAGTCAAAAATGAAGCGCGAGGGCGTTTGCTGGTCCACGGCCAGGGAATCGGGGCTGGTTCCATTGAGGACCCGCATGGCCAGGACCGCCGCGCGCTGGCCTTCCGCGTAGCCCTCGACCATTTTGCCGCCGACGCAGCCCGTGCCCATTTCAAAATCCCAGAATCCGTAAATGGGCACCGACGCGTGACTGGAGAGGAACAGATTTTTTTCCCGGTAGTCGACCAATACGCCGTCCTCGTTGCGCATGACCCCATGCACGAGGATGACCTGTCCCGGACCGAGCTGGCGGAGCGGCTCGCGTAGCTGAATCGCGTCGAGGTTGTTCCAATAGGTGAAGCGGATGGCGGGAAAATCGTCTTCCAGGGCGTGCAGGGCCCTGTCCGTGAGCAGGTCGGTGATGGCTTGGTCGCCGCCGATGACAATGAATTCTTTCGTGTCCGGGTGCAGACCCAGGACCGTTTCCATGGTCTGGGCAAAGGCCGGATTTTCGGCCAGCCCGCTAATGCCGGTTTGTCCGCGCAATTGTGCCAGTTTGAAATCGTTGACGCCGCAGAAGACCACGGGCGCGGCGTGGAAGATGGACTCGCGGTAGGTCAGCACGAAGTCCAGGGCGTCGTTGTCCGTGACAATGATCAGATCGAAGCGGCTGTCGGCCAGTTTGTGCCGGAGCAGGGCGGCCTGCAGCGCCAGGTATGAGGTGTCCGTATTGCGTTTGGTGTCCAGATATTCCATCCAGAGCAGAACCTTGGGCGCGAGATCGTGAAAGGTGTCCCGGATGCCGGCATTGAGATTGTCGGTCCAGGACAGGCCGGGATGGTAGGAATGCAGGACCAGCACGTTGGGCGCCGCGGCCAGGGCCGGCGCGGGCAGAAGAAGAAGGACAAGGGCGATGATGCGGAACATGGCGCAGATGTAAGCGCAAAGAACGTGGTCTTCAAGCATTGCTTGGTGTAATCGTGCCAGCTGTTCTTGACAGACCAGGGGTATGGGCATAACCAGCGTGATTCCTTGCTCGCCGGGAAAAGGCGGGCTGTAACCCACAAGGAGGATCGATAATGATGACAAGGTATGAGGAATTGCTCCTGTTGAGTCCGGAGCTGGGCATGGATGAGTGCCGCGATATCGTGGCCAACCTGACCGCCGTCGCCGAGCGCGAGGGTGGCAAGGTTGTCAAGGTTGATGACTGGGGTATCAAGGATACCGCATACCCGGTTCGCAAGTTCAACCGTGGCCATTATATCCGCATGGAAATGGAAATGCCGGGCAAGGCCGTGGCGGAACTTGAACGCAACGTCCGTATCACCGACGGTATTTTCAAATTCATCACCGTGCGACTCGCCGAGACCACCGAGGAGGCCTAAGATGTCCTTTAAGAAAAAATTCGCGCCCCGCAGAAAGTACTGCCGCTTCTGTGAGAACCCCGAGATTCCACTCGATTATAAGCACCCGGAAGTTTTGAATGACTTTGTGACCGACCGCGGCAAGATCATTGCCAGCCGGATTACGGGCACCTGCGCCAAGCATCAGCGGGCCATCACCCGCGAGGTGAAGCGCGCCCGTCAGATGGCGTTGATGTTCTACACCGCCACCCACAGCACGGACGTGCTCAAAAAGTCTAGAATCTAGGAGAGTTGGTCATGAAGGTTATTTTGCGCGCAGACGTGGATAATCTGGGCCGCCTCGGCGAAATCATCGCCGTCAAGCCCGGTTATGGCAGAAATTATCTGTTGCCCCAGGGGCTGGCCTCTTTGGCGACTCCCGGCAACCTGAAGGTTTTCGAGCAGGAACGCCGGAAGCTGCAGGCCAAGAACGACGCCATCCGGGCCGAGGCCGCTGGCCTAGCCGCCAAGATCGAGGCCGCCAAGGTGGTCATCGAAGTTCGTGTCGGTGATGGCGACAAGCTGTACGGCTCCGTCACTTCCTCCCAGATCGCCACGATCCTGGAAGAGCAGGGCGTGGTCGTGGATCGCCGCAAACTGCAGCTTGACGAGGGCATCCGCGCCCTGGGCGAATACGTCGTCGATGTCAAGTTGCATCCCGAGGTCGTGGCCAAGCTGACCGTCAACGTTGTCAAGCTTGGACATACCGAGAAGGTGGAAGAGTCGGTGCAGGACAATGCAGCTGAAGAAACAGCCGCAGAATAAATTCGGGCAACGCCTCGGATCACAACTGCACCCGGAAGAGGCCTTGCAAAAGGCCTCTTCTGATTTGTTGCGCAAGGTGCCGCCCCACAACATCGAAGCCGAGCAGGCCGTGTTGGGGGGCGTTTTCCTGCGTAACGACGTTTTTCATACCCTGGTGGACACGATTTCCGACGAAGATTTTTATTCGCCGGTCCACCGCAAGATATATCAGGTATTTCAAGAACTGTATCGTCGCCGCGAGCCGGTGGATTTGGTCACCGTGGCCGAATATCTGCAGACCAGGGGCGAGCTCGACGAGATCGGTGGCACGGTCTATCTGGCCTCCTTGGCCGAATCCGTGGCCTCGGCCGCCAATGCCGTTTTCCACGCCCAGATCGTGCGGGACAAGTCCGTCCGCCGTCGGCTGATCCAGACCTCTTCGGAAATTCTGACCAATTGCTTCGAGGCTGGTCAGGAGACCGAATCCTTGCTCGACCAGGCCGAGCAGCAGATTTTTTCCATCGCCGAATCCAAGGGCAAACCCGCGTTCATGAGCAGCAAGGATCTGGTCAACCGGGTCTTCGAGCAGCTGGAGCTGCGGGCCGGCCAGGGCGATTTGGTCACCGGCGTGCCCACGGGGTATACGGATTTCGACCATATGACCGCCGGTTTGCAGAAGTCGGACCTGATCATCCTGGCGGCGCGTCCGTCCATGGGCAAGACCGCCCTGGCCCTGAACATCGGCATGCGCGCGTCCATCCAGCACGGAGTTCCCGTGGCTGTTTTTTCCCTGGAAATGTCCATGGACCAGCTCATGATGCGTCTTCTCGGGTGTCACGGCAGGGTGGACTTAAGCCGGTTGCGAAGCGGCTATTTGAACGACGAGGACTGGGCGCGCCTCTATCAGGCCGCCGAGGATCTGTCCCGTGCCCCTGTTTTCATCGACGACACCCCGGCCCTGACCACCATGGAAATCCGTGCCCGCTGTCGTCGGCTCAAGGCTGACAAAGGCGTGGGCCTGATCATCGTCGATTATCTGCAGCTCATGCGTTCCAGTCACCGGAGCGACTCGCGCGAACAGGAAATTTCGGATATTTCCCGCAATCTGAAGGCCCTGGCCAAGGAACTGGACGTACCGGTCATTGCCCTGTCCCAGCTCAACCGCAAGGTCGAGGAGCGTTCGGACAAGCGGCCCATGCTTTCGGATCTGCGCGAGTCCGGAGCCATTGAGCAGGACGCCGACGTTATTGTTTTCATCTACCGCGACGCGGCCTATAACAAGGCTGAGGACAATCCAAACAAGAATATCGCCGAGATCATCATCGGCAAACAGCGTAATGGTCCGGTCGGAACCCTCAAGCTGGCCTATTTTGGCCAGTACACGGTTTTCGACAACCTGACGGAAGTGGGCATGCCGTCCGAGGACGGCAGCGCGTACTGACCTGTCGCCGCAACCGTAAACCGCAAACGGGATTCAGTATGAACGCCTATTGCCAGGAAGAATTTTTCAGTCGCGCCGAACTTATCCGTCTTCAAGAAGTCCGATTGCGGACCACCCTGGCCCGCGCGGCCCGTTCACCGTTTTATGCCGAGCACTTCGCCCGCGCCGGAGTTGATCCGGCCTCCATCCAGGGGCCTCGGGACATCACCCTGCTTCCCTTCACCACCAAGGACGACCTGCGCAGCGCCTATCCGGACCGCATGCTGACGCGGCCCGTGACGGACATGCTTCGTCTGCACGCCTCTTCCGGCACCACGGGCTCGGCCACGGTTATTTACTACACCCGCAATGACGTGGACAGTTGGGCCGACCTCATGGCTCGGTGCATGCACATGGTCGGAGTGCGTCCTGTGGATACCTTTCAGAATATGTCCGGCTATGGCCTGTTCACCGGCGGCCTGGGCATTCATTACGGGGCCGAGCGGCTGGGCTGCCTGACCATCCCGGCCGGGGCCGGTAATTCCAAACGTCAGCTCAAATTGCTGGAAGACTTCAAGGTTTCGGTCATCCACATCATTCCGTCCTACGCCCTGCATTTGAGCACGGTGAAGGAAGAGCTGGGTTACACGAACGATCGTCTGAATCTGCGCGTCGCCCTCATTGGCGCCGAACCGCACACCGAGGCCATCCGTCGCCGCATCGAGGATATTTATGGCATGAAGGCCTACAATTCCTACGGCCTGTCCGAGATGAACGGGCCGGGCGTGGCTTTCGAGTGTCTGGAGCAAAATGGCATGCACATTTGGGAGGACGCATATCTTCCCGAGATCATCAATCCGGAAACTGGAGAACACGTGGCCGAGGGCGAGATGGGCGAGCTGGTCATCACTACCTTGTGCCGTGAGGGCATGCCGCTCATTCGTTACCGGACCAAGGACTTGACCCGTTTTCTGCCCGGCGCGTGTCCGTGCGGCCGGGAGCATCGCCGACTGGATCGGATCATGGGCCGCTCCGACGACATGATCATCATCAAGGGCGTGAATATCTACCCCATGCAGGTCGAGAAGGTGCTCATGGGCATCCCGGAAGTGGGCCAGAATTATCTGATCGTGCTGGAACGCGAAGGCTATCTGGACCAGATGCGGGTCAAGGTGGAAGTGAAGGACGAATTTTTCGTGGAGGACATGCGGCAATTAAAGCAGTTGCAGAGCCGCATCAGCGCCAAGCTCAAGGATGAAATCCTGATCAGCGTACGCGTCGATCTGGTGGAAAACAATTCCCTGCCCAAGTCCGAGGGCAAGGCCCAGCGCGTCGTGGATTTGCGCGAATAGGCAACCCGGCTCGAAACGCCTCGCGACAACAGCCGTGAATCCTCACCCTTCGGGGTGGGGATTCATGCGTTTGAGCTAGTGGTATTCAGTGACGAAGCACGACAGGCCACTTTTTTCCATGGCCGCGCAGCGGCCGAGGGCCTTGGCGCGGGTCCATTCCAGGGCGAATTGCAACTCCGAGCCCGTGGCGACGTCCCGTTGGAAGGCCTGGTGCGGCTCGGGCAGCCCCACGGCGAACCCGGCTTCCTTGAGTTGGCGCGGATCATGGAGCGGACCAACCGTGAGCACGAACGGCAGCAAGGCCACGGGCATATTGACAAGGTCGTGCGCTGCGGCGAAGTCCAGGGCCGCCTGGTTGGTCGCAAAGCGACCGACGTAGAGTTCAACCTGTTCGGCGTCTTCGTGTCGGCTCCAGAAAAGCGATTGGTCCAGGGACGAGAAACGGGGCAAATGCAAAAACATGGCTTCGACACGGGGATAGGCGCCCAGCCGCAGGGAGTAGGGGCCTTCGCCGAGGCGTTTGCGGAACACGGTCTTGGCCACGGACCGCACGACCGGCGAGATGGTGGTCTGGGCGGGAAGGTTTTTTTCTGTTTCCACGGTTTGATTGGCGCGCACCGGGAGCAGGTCGCGCAGGAACACCGGGACCAGGGGGCATACGCCGCTACCCGGAACGAGACACAGCAAGGCGAGTATGCCGGTCACGATCAGGACCAGGGTTGCCGCCAAAAAAATCCGACCGCTCCAGGGCGGGCGCGTGTCCTTGACATCGAGAACGGTTTGCGTGGCGGATTCCGGGAGGAGCACCTTGGCATGGGGGCCAAGGTCCAAAAGGGATTCCACGTTGTCCAGATGCTGACCGCTCAGGCCCTTGAGCGCAAACGTGATGGTCAACATGCGCAGCACGCCGATGGTGCCGGCGGCCCGCTTGGCCAGGGGCACGGGATCGGGGATGAAATCTTCCGCCAAGCCGACGGACTTGAGTAGGAAACGGACAAAGTCCAGGGATTGGGCGATATTCAGCTTGGGCAGGTTCCATACCGATCCCAACAGATTGAACAGGGACCTGTTTTCGGGTCGCCCCAAATGCAGCATCAATTCGCCATTTCCACCGAGAACGATTTGCAGGCGGGTGTGCGTGTGCTCGGCCAGGGCGTACATGCCAAGCAGCAGGTCGAAATCCTTGCCTTGGAGCAGATGGGCGTTGTCGATCAGCAACACGGTCTGGGGATTGGCCGCGAAATACGCGCCCAAGGCGGTTTTGTGATCTCCCAGATGGCTCAATTTTTCGAGCAGGGTGGCGGCCAGGGACTGGTCCCGCGTTGCCGAAACAAAAAGGCTCGGGGTTTCCAGAGCGTCCTGGAGACGGCTTAAAAATGTTGTTTTCCCTGATTTTGGAAACCCGGTGAAACAACACAGCATCCGCCCGGCGCGAAGCTCTTCGAGGACGGACGCGAAGACGTCATCGACTTGCGGGATGGGAAAATAGCCACCCTGTGGTGAAAACTGATCGAAAAGCGTGTCCATGGTGTCGCTGTTCAGGATGAGGCTGGACGGAAGTGTCAAAAACCATGTGCATCAAGGATGAGCATGGCCACGTGTATGTGTGGCCCACGCTTCGCGCAAGTTTTTTTTGAAACATCCGTGTCCCCTACGGGAATTGGAGAAAGCATGGTCATGGTATCCGGGTTCGTGCCTTTTGCGGCGTTGCTGGCCGCCATGGTGTTATGGGGCAGTTCTTTCGTGGCTTTCAAATACGCGGTCATGGTTTTTGACCCGGTCGTGGTGGTCTTTGTCCGCATGTTGTTGGCCAGCGTTGCTTTCTGCTGCGTCTTTCCCAGATGGAGACCCGTGGAATGGCGGCCCCGCGATATTCCGGCCATGCTGTTCATGGCCGTGTGCGAGCCGTGTTTGTATTTTCTTTTCGAAGGCCAGGCCCTGCGTTTTACCTCCGCCGCCCAAGCCGGCACGGTCGCGGCCATTTTGCCTGTCCTCGTGGCTGTTTTGGCGTGGTTTTTTCTGGGAGAGCGGCTGCGCCTTGGATCATGGTTGGGTTTGATTCTGGCCCTAGGGGGAGTGGCCGTGGTCAGCGTGGCTGGCCAGGGCACCGAAAGCGCGCCCAATCCGGCCTGGGGTAATTTTTTGGAATTGATGGCCATGGTCTGCGCGGCCGGATACACGGTCAGCATGAAAAAACTTTGCGCCACGTATTCCTCCTGGTTCATGACCGCGGTTCAGGCCATTGTCGGAACCGTGTTCTTTTTCCCCCTTTTGTTTTTGCCCGGCACGACACTTCCAACATCCTGGCCCCTGGCTCCCACCCTAGCCGTGGGATATCTGGGAATCTTCATCAGCATTGGCGCGTATGGGCTGTATAATTTTGGCATCAGCAAACTTCCCGCGTGGCAGGCCTCGGCTTTTGTCAATCTGATTCCGGTTTTTTCCATCCTGCTGGGCTGGGCAATTTTGGAAGAGAGTCTGAACGTGGCCCAGCTCGCGGGGGTTGGCGTGGTGTTTTTGGGGGTGCTCCTCTCCCAGGATTCCCTCTGGAATCCGGCCCGGCCAACCTTTGTCGCGCTGCCCCCAGGACCCACTCCGGGCCTGATCCCGCCCGCTAAAACCGAAGGCAAGGCGTGAGGTTGGGTACGTCGAAATTGACGATCCAACCACCGGAGTTTTGAAGATGACCCGCGCCGTGGCGCGGGATCTCAGAGTCTGGTCAGGCCCGCCATCGGTTGGACCGTCAATTCTTCCTGGGTTTGGCCGGTTCTGGCGATGATGACCTTGACGCAGGGAATGTCGCGACCGGCATTGGCCAGGGCTTGGGCCACGATGCGCGACAGGCCGGAACAGCAGGGAACTTCCATTTCCAGAACCCGGATGCTCTTGATGTCCGCTTGGGAAAAAATTTGTGTCAGCTTGGCCACGTATTCATCCTCGTTGTCGAATTTCGGGCAGCCGAGCATGACGACCCGGCCTTGGAGATGACGGGAATGGAAATCCGGAATCGCCACCGGGCAACAATCGCCAACGATGAGGAGCTCCGCGCCGCGCAGAAACGGGGCGTGAGGCGGCACCAGTCGAATCTGGACCGGCCAGTGGGACAGACTTGATCCCACCGGGCTGGACTGGGAAACGGGGGTATTGGCCGTGGAGCAATTCATTTGCACGACCTGGGCCGACGGGCAGCCGTGCGGGGTCGCGCCACTCGTGGCGCGGACATGGGCCATGGCCGCGTCCTCGTCGAAATTTTCGGCTTCGCGCTCGATGATTTTCAGGGCGTCCTCGGGGCAATGACCGATACACGCCCCCAGGCCGTCGCAAAACATATCCCGGACGATCTTGGCCTTGCCATCGATGATGGCCAAGGCGCCCTCGGCGCAGCCGGTCACGCACTGGCCGCAGCCGGTGCATTTTTCTTCGTCGATTTCAATAATTTTTCTGATCATGGTTTCCTCCATGGTGTGATCGGGTTGAAGACGTTGTACCCGTGTCGGAAACCATGACCTTGACGCAGGTCAAAAAGCGGCGCCTGGGTGCCATGAGACAATCCAGACGCGAGCGGACAGGGAAAAACGCGGTTATTTTTCTGTCGGAATCGGGGCAGGGGAGGCGGGCTTGGACGGTGTTGACTTGGCCGGGGCCTTTCGTGTCAGCCGTTCCTGGAGTTTTTGAACGGCCACCCGTGTTTCGCTAGGCGCGGCCAGAAAAATCATTTCTCCCTTGGGCGTGAACCAGTGCCAGCCTTCGGGTTTTGTCAGCAGCATGGCTCCTTTCTTTTCCAAATACTCCAAATCCCGGCCCACCTCCAACGCGCCATGCAGTTGCCCCTGCAGGGTGTCGGTTTCGAGCACGATGGAGGCCGTGCGAAAAAGTTCGAACGCGCCGTGGCAGATATCCATGAGCAGCCCTTGATCCGGGGTTTTTTTGGCGGCCAGGGCCTTTTCCAGCTCCGCAAGATCCTTTTTGAGGTCCTTGAGCTCGGCCACGGCCATATCCCGGGCCTGATCGCCCTGTTCCCCGAGGGTTTTCACCAACTGCGCCTGCAACGCCTTGCTCATGTTCGTCTCCTGATGGCTGGTTAAAGGATTTGGCTCAGGAAATCCTTGGTCCGATCGTGGGTCGGGGCCGTGAAAAAATGGACGGGAGTCCCTTCTTCCAGAATCTGCCCCTTGTCCATGAACAGGACGCGGTCGGCCACTTCCCGGGCAAAGCCCATTTCGTGGGTAACCACGACCATGGTCATGCCCTCGCGGGCCAGATTTTTCATTACGTCCAGGACTTCGCCAACCATCTCCGGGTCCAGGGCCGATGTCGGCTCGTCAAAGAGCATGATCTTGGGATCCATGGCCAAGGATCGGGCAATGGCGACGCGTTGCTGTTGTCCGCCGGAAAGCTGATCGGGCTTGACCGCGAATTTTTCGGAAATACCAACCTTTTTCAGCAGGGCCATGCCCTTGGCCTCGGCCTCGGCCTTGCCGCGTCCGCGCACCGTCATCTGAGCCATGGTCAAATTTTCGAGAACGGTTTTGTGCGGAAAGAGGTTGAAGGACTGAAAAACCATGCCGACCTCGGCCCGGATGGCGTTGATGTCGCATTTGGGATCAAGGATATCCACGCCGTCGATAATGATCTGTCCCGAGTCCGCATACTCCAGCCGGTTCAGGCAGCGCAGAAAGGTCGACTTGCCGGAACCGGATGGCCCGATGACCACGACCACCTCGCCGGCAGCAACGGAACAGGACACCTGGTTCAGGGCATGCAAGGGTTCCGGGGTGTAAAAGAATTTATCGATATGCCGGACGTCGATGATGGGAGTGGTCATGATTTCCTCAGATGGCCTTGCGTTCCAGGTACTGAACGAACATGGACAGGGTGAAGGTCAGGATCAGATACAAAATGGCGCATACAATCCAGATTTCAAAGGGCTGCAACGAAGCCGTGACCACTTCGCGGGTGGCCTTGGTCAGTTCACGGATGGAGATAACGCCCAAGAGGGACGAATCCTTGACCAGACTGATAAACTGGCCGGCCAGCGGCGGTAGAATTCGGCGCAAGGCCTGGGGCAGAATGACCTTGCGCATGGCCTGGGCGTAGGTCATGCCCAGGGAGCGGGCCGCCTCCATCTGGCCGCGATGCACGGATTGGATGCCGGCGCGCACGATTTCGGCGGTATAGGCTCCGGTGAAGATGGCCAGGGCCATGACGCCAAACCACAGGGGAGGAACGGGCCCAAAACCATATTTGGACAGCATGGTGTTGATGACCGTGCCGACCACGAAATACCAGAGGAAAATTTGCACCAGCAGGGGGGAACCGCGAATGAGCTCGATGTAGCCGATGGCTCCCCAACGCAGGGCCGGGTTGTTCGAAATGCGGGCCAGGCCGGTGAACAGGCCAAGAAGGATGCCGAAGACAATGGCGATGGAACTCACTTCAAGGGTCAGCCACAAACCCTCGATCAGAATGCCGGGTTCCCAATGGGTGAAGGAGCCAAGCACATCACCGGGGTAGACGTAATCTCCCTGGCCCAGGAGAAGGGCGGCCATGGGCACGGAATGCGCTTCCTCGCCGTCCGGGCCAGCAATGACAACCCGAGAGGCCTCGCCCTGGGGCGTGACGCTGATAATCTCGCCTTCCATTTCCGCCCGAATTTCTGTTTTTTCTTCGTACAGGAAGTACTGTGGGACCCGGTTCCATCTCCATGTGTACGCAACCGTTTGCGTGGAGAAATAGAGGATCGCCATGGTCGCGAGCAGGCCGACCACGAAGATGGCGCTCCAGGTCTGGTAATATAATTTGCTTTTGGGGCGATCCAGCCCTGTGTAAGAAGTCATTGTCTGTCCTGGTGGGTGGATAAAGAGACGAGGAATCCGGCCTTGTCGCCGGATTCCTCGAAGTCATGCGGAGCTTACTGGATATCCTTGAGCCATTCGGTGCCCTTGATCCATTTGTCGTAGATGCGGTCGAAGCGGCCGTCATTCTTGATCTGGGCGATGAAATTGTCCAGCCAGTTCAGGAAATCCGGGTCGCCTTTCTTGATTCCAAAACCCAGGGGCTCGTAGGTGAAGACCTTGTCCAGGAGGATCAGGTTGCCGCCACCCTGCTGGGCCATGAAGACCGCGCAGAAGGGCAGATCGTAGACAAACGCGTCCGCCTGTCCGTTGACCACTTCCATGGCGCCGTCGGCTTCTTTTTCGAAGCTTTTGTACTGAGCCTTGGGGATCATGCGCTTGGCGGCCTGTTCGCCGGTGGTCCCGATGCGCGATGCGACAACAAACTTGGGATCGTTCAAATCCTTGTAGGATTTGATTTTGCCTTCGTGTTTCTTGCTGAGCAGGATGGCCTGGCCGACGACAATGTAGGGCTCGGCGAAGTTGATCTGCAGATTGCGCTCCTGATTCACGGTGATGCCGCTGATGATGATGTCGAACTTGTCGGCCATGAGCGCCGGGATGATGCCGTCGAAGTCCGTGTTGACGATGTTCAGTTTCACGCCCATGGCCTTGGCCATTTCCTTGGCCACGTCCACGTCGAATCCGACGATTTCGCCTTTTTTGTTGGTCATCTCGAAGGGCATGTAGCCCGCGTCCAGGCCGACCCGGAGTTCACCGCGTTTGAGAATTTCGTTCAGGGTGGATTTCTGGGCCAGTTCATGATCGGCGGCACCCGCCACGCCGGACATGGCCACCAGCAGCAGAATGGACAGAATCGTGGACAACAAGCGCATATGACTTCCTCCTTTGGTTAAAAGACCCGCGAGGTTCAATATTTTCCCTCGGTCAGGATCTCCTTGATGATCATCTTCACCTTGCAGAATTCGCACATCGGAATTTCCTCCTCGGGCAGACAGATGATTTTGGTCTGTTTGCACTTGGGGCAGATGACCTCGACGAATTCACGTTTATAGCGGTCTTTGAGCAGTTCCATGGATCGTACCTCGCAATGTTTCCCACGTATTTCGCGCGCCGAAAAACTTCAAGGCAACTTTGGCTCCAAACGTAACGACAAACAGGTCAGACCGCCGTCCATCTTGCGGTATTCACTGGTGTCCAGCTCGACGATGGGCAGGCCGAGACGGCGCAGCAGGCTCTTGGTCAACGGATACCCCGTGGGCATGATCAAGGTGCCGTTCACGAGCAGGGTGTTGGCGGCGTATTCCTCGCCGTGGGGACAAACAATGCGGTCGAAGTCCTCGATGGCTGGATGATCGGCGAAATCGGACGTGACCAACATGGTATGCGCTCCGACGTAATTCAGGCTGGACTTCAGATGCAGGCCAGCGGCCACGGGAACGAGGGTGCTGGCGTAGCCGTGACGCTTCAGAATGGCCGCCAGCTGGCGGGCCCCGTCTTCGTTGGTGCGTTCCGAGACGCCGATGAAAAATTGGCGTTCCACCTGGAGAATGTCGCCGCCATCCAGGGTGCCGGGAGCCTCGATGTGGGCCAGGGTCCGGTGCGCGGCCAAAACAGGTTCCATGGACTGGATCTCCCCCCGGCGGGAGGGCGCTCCGGGCCGGGAAATAACGCACACTTCACGAGTGATGACCGCCGTGTCCTCGACAAAGCAGGCATCCGGGAATCCAACCGCCGGCGGGAGCACATCGACGGACAGTCCCAGGGATTGGAGGCAGGCCACGTAGGCGTGGTGTTGCTCCAGGGCCAGGGGCAGGTCCGGAGCCGGCAGGGTGGAGGTCGTCAGCCCCTGGGCGTAATCCGGGCCGGGCTGGCGGGTGATGGCGTGAATGAACATCGTGTGATCCTTGATGATTGAAATTCGAATGGGCACTTCCAAACAAGAAACATGTTCTTTGGCAAGCATTATTCCGTGGTGGTTATGCGGTTTTTTTGGGAAAGAAGATCCGGGCAGGAGCTCGTTCCGGCCATGGTCGCCTCGGCCCGGGCAATACTCGCGGCGCCAAACTTGTCCCGGATTCGGTCCATGGTCCGATCCAGGCGCTCCTGCTTGGCCCGGCTGCGATCGACGGCCAGGGGCAATTGCACCTGGCCGGACCTGAATTGCGACACCCCGGTTCCGATCAAGCGCACGGGTTTGGTCGGATTTTGCGCCGCGAGCAGGGCGCGAGTTGCCGCGAAAATTTCCGGAGTGAGGTTGGTGGGGCGCTTCAGGGTCGAGTTGCGGGTCAGACAGGTAAAATCATGGAATTTGAGCTTCAGGCTGACGCGGCATCCTGATTTGTCCATGCGCCGCAATTCCCGGCCGATCCGGTCCGCTTGCCGCAACAGCCAACGCTCCAACTCCCGTCGGTCGAGCGTGTCGGTGGCGAACGTGTTTTCAGCGCTGCATGATTTGGCCTCGATGTCGGGACAGACCCGCCGGTCATCACGACCCAGGGCCCGGTCATGGAGAATCGCGCCGCGTTTGCCCAGTTGTTCGATCCAGAACGCGCGCCGGTGGCGCAGCACGTCCGGAACCATGCGCACGCCCATGCGGGCCAATTCCTCGGCGAGCTGGCGACCGACGCCAGGGATCTTGGCCACGGGCAAATCGTGCAAAAACGCGGTCACGCCCTCGGGGACGATGATGGTCAAGCCATCGGGTTTGTTCCAATCCGAAGCTATTTTGGCCAGAAATTTGTTCGGGGCGATGCCGACGGAACAGGTCAAGCCGGTCGCCGTGAGCACCTCCTGCTTGAGCTTTTCGGCCAAGTGGCGCGGACTGCCGTGGAGGCGGTCCGTGCCGCCGATGTCGGCGTAGGCCTCGTCCACGGAAGCCTGTTCCACGACCGGGCACAACCCTCCCATGATGGCCATGATTTGGTGGGATACCTCCCGGTATCTGGCCATGCGCCCTGGCAGGAACACACCGTTTGGGCAAAGTTTTTTGGCCTGGGCGATGGGCATGGCCGAATGGACGCCGTATCTCCGGGCTTCGTATGACGCGGCCGAGGCCACCCCCCGCAAGGATTGTCCGATAATCACGGGTTTGCCGCGCAGTTCCGGATTGTCGGCTTGTTCCACGGCCGCGAAAAACGCATCCATGTCCAAGTGCAGGATTGTGGCTTGAAAATTGGTGTCGGTTGGCGTAGTTGGATACATGACTTGTTCTCTTGTCGTCCGGTTTTCCATGGGTCAAGACTCGTGATGCGAAATCCTGATGGCGTTTCTTTTCGATTGCCTTGGCCCGGGCTTGGAGTAAAGGACTCTGTATTGCGGCATGAGGTTCGTCACTTTTTATCACACATACCCAACCAAAGAGGAGTAAACGCATGAAACTGCAAAAACTGGTCGTGTTGAGCATGGCGCTGGTGCTGCTGGCGGCTTCCGCCGCTGTCGCCGCGGATAAATATGTCCGCAAGGTGGATAATTTCATTTTTCTGGTGGATACGTCCGGATCCATGGACGACAAATATGTGGACTCCAAGGAAACCAAAATTTCCCTGGCCAAATCCATCCTGGAACGCATCAATAAAATGCTTCCGGAACTTGGCTACAACGGCGGCCTCAACACCGCTGCCCCGGCCATGGAATTGAAGGCCGTCGAACCCTATCAGGCCGCCGCTTACGGCGCGGCCATCGCCAACATCCCCACCGTCATCGGCTCCCGACCCACCCCTCTGGGCGTTGGTCTTGCCAGCCTTGAGCCGGCCCTCAAAAACATGGTCGGCCGCAATGCCGTCATCATTGTTTCCGACGGTCAGGAGAATCAGGGCATCGAAACCCTCGCGGTCGCTTCCGAATTGTCCGAAAAATATGGCGTGTGTTTTCACACCATCGGCTTTGCCGATTCCGTCAACGGCAATCAGGAATTGCTGGACAAGCTGACCGCCCTGAAGTCCTGCGGCGTGTCCACCTCCGCCGCCCAGGTCGCCGATGACGCGGCCCTGGAAAATTTTGTCCGTGCCGTTTTTTATGATGTCGCTCCCGTTGAAATCGATCCCTGCTCCCTGGACGACGACAACGACGGCATCGGCAATTGCCAGGACAAGTGTGCCGATACCCCCAATGACCTGGTCGTCGACGCCGATGGTTGCCCGATCCCGGTCGTGGTCAAGCTGAAGGTCAATTTTGATTACGACAAGGCCGACGTAAAGCCGCAGTACCATCAGGAGCTGGCTGATTTCGCTGAATTCATGAAGCAGTATCCTGGCGTGTTCGTGGAAATCGACGGACACACCGACTCCGATGGCTCCGACGCCTACAATCAGAAGCTGTCCCTGCGCCGTGCCAACAGCGTGCGGACATATCTGATTCAGAAGCTCGGCATGGACAGCACCCAGCTTACCGCCATTGGTTTTGGAGAATCCAAGCCTGTCGCCAGCAATGCCACGGATGCCGGCAAGGCTGAAAACCGTCGCATCGAGGCGGTCTTGAAGGGCGTTTTCAAGAAGAAGTAGTTTGAATGCTGCTTTCCAAGCAAAAAGGCGGCCCCCCGGGGCCGCCTTTTTGCTGATTATTATCACGGAGAACAAACCGTCGCGTCATCACATATTTCACAATCTTGCTTCAAACCCGGTTACGGCCTAAAAGTCCGCCTTCAAGTCTGCGTTCATTTACACCCAACCCCCCGATGATTCCATGGCAATTTCTCGAATTTTTTGGTGTTTGCTTCTCGCCTTGGGCTTGGTTCCCACTACCGGCGGTCAGGCCGCGTCCAGGGAGCCCGTTTCGACCCGCTTGGAACTCTACCGCAGCCACGATCCGGACCATCCGGCCGTGGCCGTTTTTTTTCTGACTCCAGCCACGGGTTGGCACGTCTACGGTAACGTTCCCGGAGACGCTGGCTATCCAACCAGTCTGCGGGCCAGCCTCAACGGACGTTTCGTGCCGACTTTTTATCCCCCGGCCACGAACAAGCCCGATCCCCTGGACCCGACCCTGTCCGTCGATCTGTATCAAGGTCGGACGCCGCTGTTCATCCCGCTCGCGCCGGCCGAAACCCTCGATGTCCAGACGCATCTCGAAGCCCTGTTGTGCTCGGACACGACATGCCAGCCCCTGCGCGGCGATTTCAGGGCCACCGCCTCGGCCACGGAGCTGGCCAATCTGCCCCTGGCTGAAAGCCAGGATTGGTGGCCGCAGCTGGCCACCGCCTCGCCAGGCGTCGAAGAATCGGACGCGGTCCCAGCCGCCGTGCCCGAAGCCGATTTGCCGCCGGTTTTTGATTTCAAACCCCGTTATTTCGCTCCAGGCCTGGAGGTGAGCACCCTGTCCAAGGCAGCGACCCTGGCCTTTCTGGCTGGCCTGATTCTCAACTTCATGCCCTGCGTGCTCCCGGTCATCACGCTCAAATTGCGGTCGTTCATCCCCGCGGCCAACAGCGTGGCCACACACCAACGCCAAGCCTTTCGAACGCATAACCTTTTTTTTGCCTTGGGCGTGGTTCTCTATTTTGTGATCCTGGCCACGATCATCGCCATGACCGGCATGGCCTGGGGACAAATTTTTCAGCAGCCGGGCGCGATCATCACCTTGGCCGCTGTTGTTTTCGCCTTGAGCCTGAGTCTTTTTGGTGTCTACGACCTGCCGCTGATCGATTTGAAGGGCCATGCCCGGGGCGTTGCCCATCATCCCCGGTTGGAATCCTTCACCACGGGCGTTCTCGCGACGATTTTGGCCACCCCCTGCAGTGGTCCATTTCTGGGAGGAGTTCTGGCGTGGGCCCTGATCCAGCCGCCGCGAATCATCGCTCTGGTTCTGGCCTGCATCGGTCTGGGCATGGCGGCGCCCTATCTGTTGATGGCCCTTTTGCCTGGATTGTACCGTTTTTTGCCCCAACCCGGGGCCTGGACCATCCATCTAGAGCGGGTTCTGGGATTTCTTTTGGCCGGAACCACTGTCTATCTGATCGGATTGCTCCCAACGACACAGTATTTGAACGTTCTCATTCTCCTGTGGATGTTGGCGCTCGGAGCCTGGATCTGGGGGAAGTGGACCAATTTAAGCCAAACCAGGACGCGGCGCTGGTTCATCCGTGTCTGCGCCCTGGGATTGGTCGCCGGGACCGCGTTTTTGCTTTTCCGACCGGTTCACCATCCGGATGCGTGGAATGCGTTCGATCTGGACAGATTCAAGGCCCGCCTTGGCCACGAAACCCTGGTGCTGGAATTCACGGCCGATTGGTGCCCAAACTGTAAATTCCTCGAAAAAACAGTGCTTTCTCCGGAACGCAGCGCCCGTCTGACCGAAGACTTCGACATCGAGTTGATGCGCGTGGATTTGACCAGACACGACCCGACCCTGATGGCCCTGTTGGAAAATCTGGGCTCCAAATCCATCCCGGTGCTGGCGATTTTTCCCAAGGACGCCCCCCAAAGTCCGTTGGTGCTGCGGGATCTTTTCACCAGCGGACAGTTGCGCGAGGCCCTTGGGAAGGAACACGAATAGTCCATGGATAGTGGATCAGCATCCATCCTGGACGCCGGCGGCACCGAATGTGGCCATTTCATTGTAAATATTGGCCGCGCTACGCAGCAAGAAAATAGCCAACGCCGCGCCGGTGCCTTCTCCCAACCGCAACCCCAGGTGCAAAAGCGGCTCTGCCCGCAGACGCTCCATGATCGCCGCGTACCCGGGCTCGGCCGAGGAATGGGAAAAAAACGCGTAGTCCTTGACAGCGGGGCAGAGGGCCGTCGCGGCGACATAGGCGCTGGTGGAGATGAACCCGTCGATGACCAACTGCAGGCCCAGGCCCGCGCCGCCCACGAGGATGCCGGCCAGGGTGGCGATTTCAAACCCACCCAGGGCGGCCAGGATCTCCATGGGGTCGCCACGCCCGATGACATCACGGTGCAGGGCCAGGGCTTGCTCGATAACCATGATTTTACGCCGCACGCCTTCGCTGGAAAGGCCCGTGCCCGGACCAGTGATATCCACCGGACGCAGCCCCAGATACGCGCAAAAAAGAGCCGTGGCCGGCGTGGTGTTGGCGATGCCCATTTCTCCGGTGCCCAGCGTGACCATGCCCTCGTCGCGGGCCTGTTCGGCCAGACGGATTCCGTTTTCCACGGCCTGCCGGCATTGGTCATGGGTCATGGCCGGACCGACGCTCAAGTCCGAAGTTCCCGGGGCGACCTTGCACTGGGTCAGACCCGGATGGTCGCGGAAGGGTCCACCCAGACAACCCGCGTCCACGACCATCAAATCCACTCCGGCTGTTTTGGTCAGCACATTGATGGCGGCGCCACTGTTCATGAAATTTTCAACCATCTGGCGGGTCACGGCCTGCGGAAACAGACTGACACCCTGGATCGCGACGCCGTGGTCCCCGGCGCAGGTGTAAATCCGGGCCGGATCGACCCTGGGTGCCGAGCCGCCGGCGATGGCCACCATGCGGCAGGCGACGCGTTCCAGGGCTCCAAGGCTGCCCCGTGGTTTGGTCTGGGTGTCGAGATGGGCCTGGGCTTTGTCCATCAGGCTGTGGTCCAGGGGTGTGACCCGATCGATGGCCGTGTGCAGTAAAGACATTCTATCTCCTTGGTATGTTGAAAATTACCCCGATCTTCAGGATGGACACGGGGCTACAGGAAGGCATGTATGATGACAAGGGATATACACGATGGCGCGCCAATTTTGGTCAGCGCCTGTTTGGTCGGTATCCATTGCCGCTACGATGGTGGCTGTTCCCGTGACGAGCGCGTGCTGCGCCTGGCCCGGCGTGTCTGTCTGGTGCCGGTTTGTTCGGAGCAACTGGGCGGATTGCCCACGCCACGCGAATCCGTGGAGCTGCGCCAGGGGCGGGCGGTATGCGCCGATGGGCGCGATATGACCGCGTTTTTTCAGCGCGGCGTGGAGCAGGTGTTGCGGATCGTGGAGTTGACTGGAGCCAGGACGGCCATTCTCCAGCCGCGTTCGCCAAGTTGTGGCTCCCGCATGGTCTATGATGGCTCGTTCTCGGGCCGATTGATCCCTGGCCAGGGAATGTTGGCGGCCAGTCTCGACCGGGCCGGGATTCGGCTTCTGGACCCAGACGATCTGGACGGTCCTTGAACCGACCTCGCGAAGCGCTTCCTGCCCGGAGTAAAAGAGTTGCCCGCCAGGGCGCTTGATGATAGCCGCTGTGCTCTATGTTCGATATCAGCCAGACCATTCAGCATTTTTCCATCATTGCCCTGCCGTTTTTTCTCGGCATCACCTGCCACGAAGTGGCTCACGGCTATGTCTCGTACCTGCTGGGAGACCCCACGGCCAAACAGGCGGGGCGTCTGACCCTCAATCCCTTGAAGCATCTCGATCCCATCGGGACCTTGACCCTGCTCGTGACCCAGCTCATCGGCTGGGCCAAGCCCGTGCCCATCAATCCAGCCTACTACAAGGACTATCGGCGGGGCATCCTGTATGTCTCCCTGGCCGGGCCCATGGCCAATTTCGCGGTCATGATTTTTTTTGCCCTTGTGCTCAAGGTGCTCGCGGTCGTGAGTCAATATCCAGGCACGGCCTCGGCGGGGTATATCCTGCGGCCCATGATCAACATCGCCGTGGCCGGAGTCTTCATCAACGCCATTCTCGGTGCTTTCAATCTGCTGCCCATTCCGCCCCTGGACGGAAGCAAAATCCTCGCCTGTCTGCTTCCCGGCCATTTGGCCGCGCGATTCATGCGGCTTGAGCGCTACGGATTCATCATTCTGCTTGTCTTGGCCGTGACCGGCGGCTTGGGACTGATCCTGTCGCCGGTTTCCGCCTTTGTTCAAAACATGCTCATCAAACCCCTGCTATAGGTTCGCGCCATGAAAAAAATGACCGTTCTGACCGGGATCACCACCACCGGCACCCCGCACCTGGGCAATTATGTCGGCGCCATCCGGCCGGCCATCGAGGCCAGCCGTGATGTTAACGTCAATTCCTATTATTTTTTGGCGGATTTTCACGCCCTGATCAAATGCCACGAACCGGCCAAGGTTCATCAGTCAACCCTGGAAGTGGCCGCCACCTGGCTGGCCCTGGGCCTGGACACGGATAAGAGCACTTTTTATCGCCAGTCCGACATTCCCGAAATCACCGAACTGACCTGGATTTTGACCTGCATGACGGCCAAGGGCCTCATGAACCGCGCCCACGCCTACAAGGCCGCGGTCCAGGCCAACGAAGAGGAAAAAAGCGCCGATCCGGACAAGGGCATCACCATGGGCCTGTATTCCTATCCAATCCTCATGGCCGCCGATATTCTGATGTTCAACGCCAACGTCGTGCCCGTGGGCCGGGACCAAATCCAGCATTTGGAAATGACCCGGGACATCGCCCAACGGTTCAACCATCACTTCGGGGAGCACTTTGTCATGCCCGAGGCCAGGGTGGACGAATCCACGGCCGTGTTGACCGGGTTGGACGGGCGCAAGATGAGTAAAAGTTACAACAATTACATTCCTCTTTTTCTGCCGGAAAAGGCTTTGCGCAAACAGATCATGAAAATCGTGACCAATTCCCAGGCCCCGGAAGAACCCAAGGAAACCGAGGGCTGTGCCCTGTTCGACATGTACCGGGCCTTTGCCACGCCGGCCCAGGTGGCCGAGATGCGCCGGAAATTCGCCGAGGGAATCGGCTGGGGTCATGTCAAGCAGGAGCTGTTCGAGGTCGTCAATGCCCAAATCGGCGAAGCCAGGGAAAAATACAACGACCTTATCCAAAACCCGACATACATCGAATCCGTGCTCAAGCAGGGCGCGGCAAAAGCGCGCGAGCACAGCGCTCCCTTTCTTGCCAGTATCCGGCAGGCTGTCGGCATCACGCCTCTGCGGTAAAATCCGGGCTGGTCTTTGACCCCTTCTTTGTGTAGGGATGACCCACTCAACTTGAAGATGGAGGACATGCATGGGTGCAGCCAAAAAAATCGTGCAGTTGGAACGGAAGACGAAAAAAGCGGACCTGACCGAAGTCGTCAAGAAACCAGCTCCTGTCATTGATCTGGCGGAATTGGCCAAGAGTCTGACCTGGTCCGAACGGATGACGGACGAACAGGTCGAAGCCGCGCTGCAAGCCACCGTTTCGGACGCGGGCGTGGAGGATTTAGCCAATAACGCGGAGCCTGAAGCCCCGCACGCGGCGGTTCCGGACCACACGCGCAAGGACATGAGCAAGATGGCTCTTTTCGCTTCGCTGGCGGCCGTGATCCTTCTGCTCGGTTTTTATTTCCATCTCAACCAGAGCATCAAGGAACTGACCCAGCAGGTTCAGGACCTGAGCCTGATCAAGACAACCGTCTCCAGCCTGGACACCAAGATCGGGACCATGGAGTCCAAGGTGGCGGATCTCGAAACCCTGCCCGCCAAGACCAGGGCCGCCCTGATGAGTTCCATTCTGCAGGAAATGACCCAAAAAACGTCGTATATGTCCACCCAGCTGGAATCCGACGAGCAAAAGGACAAACTCATGAAGGCCAAGGAGCTCATCCAGCAAGTGCAAACGGAACTGAACACCAAATAATGCGAAGCCCGGGTAACCGGGCTTTTTCTTCCGCGCCCCATGTGCCTGCCCGCCCTGCTTTCAACTTCGGGAAGGCATTCATTTTTTCAAGGATCATCATGTCCATGCCAAGCAACAATCCCATTCTCGACTGGGAAACCCATCCTGATTTTTCCGCGATCACCCCGGACCATGTTCTCCCCGCCATGCGCGCGGCCCTGTCGGTCAGCCTCCAGGAGCTCAAGGCCCTGGAGGAGGCTCCGCCACGGACATGGCATGGACTTTTGGTGCCGCTGGAGCGTCTTTCGGACCGGGTTTTTCGGGCCTGGGGTTTGGTCTCGCATCTGCACAATGTCATGAATAGCCCGGCATTGCGCGCTGTCCATGCCCAGATGCAACCCGAGGTGATCGCCTTCGCCAATCGTCTGGGGCAGAGCCGTCCAATTTTCGAGGCCCTTCGGGCCCTGCGCTTCGGTGATGATTTCCCCGGATATAGCCGGGCCTTGCAACGGACCATCCTGGTCCTCCTGCGTGACGCCGAACTGAAGGGCGTGGGCCTGGACGGGGATCAACGGGCCCGATTCAATCAGATCAGTCAGGAACTGGCCGAGCTGGGAACGCGTTTCACCAACAATGTCCTGGACAGCACCCAGGCCTTTGCCCTGACCCTGCGTGATCGATCCGAAGTGGATGGCCTTCCCGAGGAATCGCGACGTCTGGCGGCCGCCATGTCCGTGGCCCGTGGAAATCCCGAAGCAACGGCCGAAAACGGTCCGTGGACGATCACCCTGGATGCTCCTTCGTACTTGTCCTTCATGCACCACGCCAACCGCCGCGACCTCCGCGAAACGGTGTACAAGGCCTACGTCACCAGGGCTTCGCACGGCGCGCCAAACAATCTGCCGCTCATCCGCCGTATTCTGGTGTTGCGCCGTGAACTGGCCGCATTGCTCGGATTCGAGCATTTCGCGGCCATGAGCCTGGTCCGGAAAATGGCCCCCAGCGTGGCCAGCATCGAGGGTCTCCTGGACCGAATCCGGGACGCGGCCACGGACTATGCCCTGAACGACCTGATCGAGCTGGGGGAATTGGCGAGATCGCGTGGACAAGCCGAGGACATCCAGCCCTGGGATGTTTTGTTTTGGGCGGAACGCCTGAAAGAGGAACGCTTCGGCCTGCATGACGAACAGGTCCGGCCATTTTTCCCGCTTCCAGCCATTCTGGGGGGGCTTTTTGCCCTGGCGCGCGATGTGTTCGGGGTTGTCATCGAACCGGCGGAGCAACCGGTCTGGCGTCCCGATGTCCGGTATTTTGAAGTGCTGGACGCGGACAAGCAGGCCGTGGCCGGATTCTATCTGGACCCGTATGCCCGCCCCGAGGAAAAACGTGGTGGAGCCTGGATGGATGAATTGACATCCAGCAGCGTGGCCTGCGCCCCGGCGGGGCAAGACCGGCGCCGGCCCATTGCCTATATCAATTGCAATCAACGGCCGCCCTTGGATGACGCGCCGTCGCTCATGAGTTTTCAGGAAGTGACGACGCTTTTCCATGAGTTCGGGCACGCGCTGCAACATATGCTGACCACGGTGAAACATGGATTTGTCGCGGGCATCAACCATGTCGACTGGGACGCGGTGGAACTGCCCAGCCAATTCATGGAAAATTGGTGCTATCAACGTGAAATCCTCGCCAGTCTCGCCCGGCATTATCAAACCGGCGAGTCCATGCCCGAGTCGATGCTGGACACGCTTCTTGGTGCTCGAACCTTTCGGGCCGGGTCCTCGGCCTTGCGTCAGATCGCCCTGGCCAAGACAGATCTCGCCCTGCACACCGCGCCGGATCCAGAAAGCCTCGATCCCATCGAAATCGATCACGACATCGCCCGTCAAATCCAGCCCTTGCCGCCCGTGCCGGAGGACCGCTTTCTGTGCTCGTTCGCGCATATTTTCGATGGCGGATACGCGGCTGGGTATTACAGTTATAAATGGGCCGAGGTCCTGAGCGCCGACGCGTTCAGCGCCTTCACCGAGGCCGGAATCGAGAATGAATCCGCCCGTCGCTTCTGGGGACGTCGCTTTCGGGACACCGTCCTCTCCTTGGGCGGCAGCCGTCCGCCGATGGAAATTTTTCGTCTTTTTCGCGGTCGCGAGCCCGATCCCACGGCCCTGCTTCGTCAGGAAGGGCTTTTAGCACCGGACAAGGACGCCTAGATGTCCATCCAATGGTTCCCCGGACACATGCACCGGGCCCGCAAGCAAATCGCCACGGTCATGGCCAAGGTCGATATCGTCATCGAAGTCCTGGACGCCCGTCTGCCCGGGTACAGCGAAAACCCGATGTTGCGGGAATTGCGTGGGGATCGACCGTGTTTGAAGCTCCTCAACAAAAGCGACCTGGCCGATCCGGACGTGACCCTGGCCTGGAAGAATTTTTTCCGGCGCGAAGACGGTATCGTGCCCCTGGAAATAGTGGCCACCAATCCCAAGGACACGCGCCGCGTCATTGCCCTGCTGCCCAAGATCGGGCCCAAGCGGAACCTGATCATGCAACCTCTGAACTGCCTGATTCTTGGAATCCCCAATGTGGGCAAGTCCACGCTCATGAACGCCTTGGTCGGACGCAAGGTCGCCCGGGCCGCCAATCAGGCCGCCATCACCACCAAGCAGAAACGGGTGCACTTGAACGACGAGATCACCCTTTACGACACTCCCGGCGTGCTCTGGCCCAAGATCGAGGACGAAGAGGCCTCGTTCATGCTTGCCGGGAGCGGCGCCGTGCGCGAAACAGCCATGGATAACGCGGAGGTCGCGGCCCGGGTTGGGGACTATCTGCTCCGGCACTATCCGACCCTGCTTCAGGTTCGGTACAAACTGTCCGACCTACCGGAAAACGGGAGCCTCTTGGTGGCCGCCGTGGGAAAAAAGCGGGGGTGCCTGGTCAAGGGCGGGGACGTGGATATGGACAAAGCAGCGGGGATTTTGCTGAATGAATTGCGGGCTGGACAAATCGGACGCATCAGTCTGGAAAAGCCGCCCGCGACGGATGACCCGAAAAATGCGACCGACAGTTTTTCCCAGGAGAAATCATGACCACCGACAAACGCCAATGGAGTCGAGAAGGTGTCGCCGTGCCCTGCCTGATCGGGGCTGTCGAGGATGCGCGGGACCCGTCGCGGGGGTTTATTGTGAATTTAAGCCAGGGCGGCGTCATGGTGACGTCCGAGGAGGGGTTCGCCCCCAATCAGCGGGTGACCATCATTTTGGATCAGGAATATGACGCCCTGTTGTTTGAATTCGCCGACACCCTGACCGGGATTGTTCGTTGGTCCCAAACCATCCCGAGCGACATTGGCTTTCCCTATCAACTGGGCGTGGCCTTTGAGCACGGCCTGCCTCACCGTTTGCATTTGGTCGAACAGTAATCAACCACCCGATTTTTTGGCCGCGATGCCCATGGCCTTCAGCTCGGCCATGAGGGCGTCGCGGTGTTCTCCCTGGAATTCAAGCATCCCGTCGCGACAGGTTCCACCGCAGCCCAAGCGTTTTTTCCAACGCGCCAGCAGGTTTTTGAGCTCCGCTTCAGGCAGGGCGAGACCGGAAACCACGGTCACGCCAGCGCCCTTGCGACCCTTTGTTTCGCGCCCGACGCGAACCGGTCCTTTCTGGACCAAGGGCGCCGGGCGGCACGCGCATGGATTTTTGCCACATCCGGGGCACAGGGAGCCGTGTTCCGTGGAATAAACCGGTCGAACGTCGTTACTCATGAAGTTCCTTGAAATTTTGTTCCGTCGAGATGGTTACCGAGGCGTTGCCGCCGACAGTGGTTCCAGATTGTGAGCGCGCACATAGGCCATTGTCGCGTCACAGGTTTTGACTCCACGACGCAGAAACGCGCCCAGATCCGCGAGCGTATCCACGTCGGACCAGGTTGGAACAAGGCGGGGACAAATACCCAGGGCCCGGCAGTTGTCCAGGGTTCGCTCCAAGACCTGGCTTGTGCCCCAGCAAACGTTGGCAAAGATGCGCGACAAAGGTTGAGGGGCACGCACCCCGAGGAGATAAAAACCGCCATCCTGACTGGGCCCAAGGCAGATATCCTCGGTGTTCAAGGCGTTTTGGGCCGCCACGAGGGACTCGACCGGAAGATCCGGCACATCGCCGCCAATGAGCACGGCGGGCGAGGTCAGGGCCAGTGTCGCGGCCAGGGCATTGGCCATGCGTTCTCCCAAATCCGCGCCGTGTTGCGTTGTATAGTTCCCCTGTGGGCCAAGCCACGTCCGATAGGCCGACAAGGTCGCGTTGGGCGCGCAGCACAGAGTGACTTCCAGCCCGGCGCGGCGGATGGTTTCCAATTCATCGCGGACAAACGCCCGATACAAGCCACGGGCGTGCTCGTCGCCGATATCCTTGGCCAGTCTGGTCTTGACCTGCCCCGGGCACGGATATTTGATGAAGAGCAGGACGTGCATCCTAGTCCCGGTGCGGTCGGTAGATGCTGGCCAAACGGTGGGGAGACAGGCCCAGATGATAGAGGAGGCGCAACGCCAAATTGCGAGCCGTGCACCGCGCCAAGCCTTCCAGGTCGTGGCGTCTGGGTGATGTCAGAACTGACGATGGCAAAATTTGGATGCCGTGGCCAGACCGACGCAGACGGGTCATCAATTCCAGATCCTCCATGATCGGAATATCCGCGAACCCTCCCAGGGATCGAAACACCTTGGCCCGCATGAAAATCGCCTGGTCACCATAGGGCACGCGGGTCCACGCCGTGCGGATATTGGCCAGGCAGGCGATAAGGCTCGACCCCGGACGGGAGGAGTTATAGCGCAGACCGAAGGCGCCGCCGCTGATACGGGGATCGCGTAAGGCGCGTTGGATCAGGTCCAGGGCGCGGGGAGGCAACCGCGTGTCGGCATGGAGAAAAAGAAAGATATCTCCCGTTGCCCTGGCCGCGCCCTGATTGAGCTGTGTCCCGCGCCCGGGAGATGACGCGACACGGTGGACATGGGGGAATTCCAGAGCCTCCAGGGTGTCGCGCTCCGGAGCGCCGTCGACGACAAGAACCTCCATGTCCCGGCGGGGTGGCAGGGACGCGAGCAGATGATTGATCCGGGCGGCTTCGTGATAGACGGGGATAATGACCGAGATCATTCGATGATGACGGACTGCGCCAGATTTCGGCACAAACAGAGGCGGGAGGACCGAACCATGACCAAAAGCGGACCACGTCCGTTGGCCAGCATTTCGATTTCCGTCCCTGGCGTGATTCCCATGGCCGTGAGCTTGCCGATATGGCATCCCTCGGTTTTATTCAGGCGGCGGACAACGGCCTTTTCTCCCACCCGCAGATCGCACAACGTACGCTGCCCGTGAGCGGGCACGGGAATGTGCTTGCAGAAAAACATGCTACCCCAGGCTCATGCCCACTTGATAGACCGCCGTGGCCAGGCCGAAGGCAAAGGCGGTATTGAAAAACACACTGAACACGGCCCACCCCCAGGAGGATTCCTGGGCGATGGCGATGACGGTCACGAAGCAGGGAGAATAGAGCAGGACGAACAGCATCAGACTGACCGCCATGGCCCGATTCCAACCCGGAGCCGTGGCCATGCGTCGGGAAAAGCTCTGTCCTTCGGCGTCGCTCATGGCGTAGGCCGTGGCCAGGGTGGTGATGATGACTTCCTTGGCGGCAACTCCGCCCAAGAGGGCGATGTTGGTCCGCCAGCTGAAACCGGCCCACATGGTCACGGGCTCAATGGCTTGTCCAATCCGGCCCGCCAGGGAGTAGGTGAGCTCTTGCTCCTTGATGCTTGAATCCAGATCGCGGATTTGGGCCGCCAGGGTGTCGGCTTCCGCCCGGTTGGTCGCGGCCTGGAGTTGGGCATTCAGGGTCTCGATGCGTTTTTCAGCTTCGAATTTCATGGCGTCGGGCAGGGTGGGAAAGGTCATCATGGCCCAAATCAGGATGGAAATAGCCAAGATCACCGTGCCCGCCTTTTTGATGTACTGCCAGCCGCGTTCCCAGGTGTGCAGAATCATTCCCGCCAAGGTGGGGACACGGTACGGAGGAAGTTCCATCACAAACGGGGTCGAGGGGCCACGAATGATCGTGGATCTGAGGAAGCGGGCCACGACCAGGGCCGAAGCCCAGCCCGCCAGGGTGATCAGAAACATGACCGAGGCGCCATGATTCGGGAAAAAGGCCGCCGCGAGCAGGATAAAAACCGGCACCTTGGCGCCACAGGCCATGAAGGGCGCGGTGAGGATGGTCGCCAATTTTTCCTTGGGACTGCGCAACGTCCGCGCGGCCATGACCCCGGGGACGGCGCAGCCGCCAGGAATGCCGCCGGAAATGATGAACGGCACGACGGAGCTGCCATGCAGGCCAAACACACGGAAGACACGGTCCAGCATATAGGCCATGCGCGCCATGTAGCCCGAATCTTCCAGAAAGGTGATGCCCATGAACATGATCAGGATCAGCGGGACAAAGCCCAAAATGCCGCCGACTCCGGCGATGACACCGTCCACGATCATGGATCTAAACAGCCCCTCGGGCAAAAGGGCCGTGACTGTTTCCGCGAGCCAGGAAAAAAACATCTCCATCCAGCCCATGGGAACCTCTCCCACGGCGAAGGTGAAACTGAACAGGCCATACAGAATACCGAGCATGATCATGGGGCCGGCCAGACGGTGGGTCAGGACCGCGTCGATTTTATCCGAAACATTGGCGCGGTTGTAGAGGTCCGGCAGGATGGTCAGCACGCCCTGGCGCAGAATGGAAGAAATATAGCCGTAGCGATAATCCGCGATCAAAAATTCAGGTTGGGTATTGAGGGTTTTGTCGCAGTGCTTGGCGACTTCGTCGGCCATGTCGCGGACCTGGCGGTGCAGGTCATGATCTTGTTCGAAGAGTTGGCGGATGACAGTGTCGTTTTCGAGAAATTTAATGGCCAGCCAGCGCGCGGGACAGTCCTGGGGATGAAAATCCCGAGCTTCGATCAACTGGGTTATTTTCTGGATGACCGGATCCAGATCCGGGCCATAGGAGATGTGCAGCGGGATCCATTCCTTCTGTTCGTGGGTCAGGGCCGCGTCCAGGGCCTCGCGGACCCCCTGGCCGGTACGGGCCACGGTCTCGACCACGGGCAGCCGCATGAGCTCGGACAGACGGGAGGTATCGATGCTGATCCCCTTGTCGGCCAGGGCATCGACCATGTTCAGCACGATCGTGACGGGAATGCCCAGCTCCAGAAACTGGACGGTCAGGTACAGATTGCGCTCAAGGCTGGTGGCGTCGAGGACGTTGATGACTCCGGCTGGCCGCTCCTGGATGAGCATGTTGCGAGCCACCAATTCTTCCTCGGAATAGGCGGTCAGGGAATAGGTTCCGGGAAGATCCACGACACGGACCGTGCCATGGCGCGTATCCACGAAGCCCTCTTTTTGTTCGACGGTGATACCCGGATAATTGCCAACGTGTTGCCGGGAGCCGGTCAGGGCGTTGAAAAGGGTGGTCTTGCCCGCGTTGGGGTTGCCAGCCAGGGCAAATGTGCGAAAAATTTTAGCCAAGGGGCACGTCCGGAAGTTCGACGGTTATGAAATCCGCCTCGCTATTGCGCAGGGTCAGGGTAAAACCTTTCAAACGCAGCGCCACGGGATCCTTGAGGGGAGCCCGGCCGATGACGGTTATCGTGGAGCCGGGAACAAGCCCCATGTCCCGGATGCGGCGGCCAAGTTCGCCCTGGGCGCTGACGCTCTTGATGATGCCGCTTTGGTCAACCTGCATGGCACGTAGATTCACGATGAGGGCCACTGGTGTTCCTTGCTGTACGGGTTTGCGGAATTGTCTGAAGTTGATAATTATTTCGCCTGTCTAATTTGTCAAGCCGCTGACACCTCTTGGCAATCGCGCGGCCAACCCCATGGCGCGTGACGAAAGGCGCCAGCTCTCAGGAATTCTTGGTGCATTTTGCGTCCTGGCGTTCCAGGCAGGCCCGAATGCACTCCGTGCAGTTGGCGCAGGTGCCGTGCTCGTTGCAGTCATGACTGAAGGCCTCCAGCCAGTCCTTGCCCGTGCGCGGACAGGTCATGATGAACCGGATAAATTTGATCAAGGCGTCCAGGCTTTCGTCATCGATGCCGTGTTCCAGTTTGCAGGCCGTTTCGGAGGCCAACTCCGGGCGGATACGCAGAAATCTGTTCAGGAATTCAAAAAGCACCTTGTGTCGGTGCACGATTTGGCTGGCTGTCCGAAATCCTTCCGGGGTTAGGGTGACCGAACTGTATGGCTCGTAATTGATGAGTCCGCGTTGGGAAAGTTTTTGCAGGGCATTGGTGACCGAAGCGCGTTGAACGCCCAGGGCGTCGGCGATATCCTTGGCCCTGGCCTCGGAATGCTGCGACTCCAGGTTGAAGATTACCTCAAGGTAATCTTCGAGATTGGATGACATATGTTTCATGATACATAAACCGGTTGGGGTGATTGAGTTAGGCGAGCCTACAAAGATTGTTTCACCGAGGCAAGGAGAACATCGGCCCGATAAAAGCTCTTTGCAGATGAAATGAAACAACATACAGGAAAGGATGATCGTGAAACACGTAACCGAGGAGAATGATTGTGTCTGCCGAACCCGTGCTCGCCATCGAGGAAACCTTGGAACGCATGTCCGGGGACAAGGAGCTTCTGGTCAATCTTTTTGCCCTGTACCAAACAGATGCTCCCAAAAAGCTCGAAAATATCGCGCAATCGGCGGCTGAAACCGACTACGTCCTTGTCGGGCGCCTGGCGCACTCGTTGAAAGGCGCCTCGGCGACAGTGGGCGCGGCGCGCATGTGCCAGCTAGCCATTGCGTTGGAGCAGGCCGCCAAGGCATCCGACAGCGCGGCGGTGGCCCAAAAGCTCGAAGCCATCCGCGAAGCCTGCGCCGACACCCTGGAAGAAATGCGCCGTTTCGCTTCCGGCAACTAAACGCGTCCCTCGTATACGCTGTCGGACGGCGCCTCCTGGAAATATCACCACGCAAAAAAACGCATGGTCCACCGGGACCATGCGTTTTGACTTCCAGGGTGAGTGCCCGGACCAGGAGTTACCGGCCCAGCTCGTCCACCATGGCCAATCCTTCCTCTTCCAACGACACGAGGTCATTATAGACTTCCCGCTTGCGGATGACCACGTGCTTGCCCCCCTGGACCATGATTTCCGCGGCGCGAGCCCTGGAATTGTACTGGGAGGACATGGCGAATCCGTAGGCGCCGGCGGAAAAGGCGGCCAGCAGGTCTCCCTGGGCAACCTTGGGCAGGGCGCGGTCCTTGGCCAGGAAATCACTGGATTCGCAAATCGGCCCGACCACGTCCACGATCGTTTCCTCGCCGCTGACTTCGCGCACCGGCGCGATGCGGTGGTAGGAACCGTACAGGGATGGCCGGACCAGATCGTTCATGGCCGCGTCGACGATGACGAAGTTTTTGCCCTCGTTGTGCTTGGTGTACTGCACCTCGGTCACCAGGATGCCAGTATTGCCCGCGATGACGCGGCCGGGCTCCAGGATAAGGGTCACGTCGAAGCCCTTGAGCGCCTCGACCAGGGCTTGCCCCAGCTCCCTGGGATGAGGCGGTTCCTCCTCGTTGTAGGTGATGCCAAGCCCGCCGCCCAAGTCCATGTATTGAATGGTCACGCCCATGTCCTTGAGCTGAAGATAAAACGTCTTCAGTTTTTCCAGGGCTTCCAGAAACGGAGCGAGCGTGGTCAGCTGGGAACCGATGTGGCAATCCATGCCGATGGGATCGACATGGGGCAGATTCTTGGCCAGGGCATAGGTGGAAAGCGCTTCGGCCCTGGACAGCCCGAACTTGTTCTCTTTCATGCCCGTGGAAATATACGGATGCGTCTTGGGATCGACATCCGGATTGATGCGCAGACTGATCTTGGCCACCATGCCAAGATCGCCGGCGACCGAATTGATCCGTTCCAGTTCCTGGGTGGACTCGACGTTGAACATCAGGATGCCGGCGAACAGGGCTTCGCGGATTTCACCCGCCGTTTTCCCCACGCCCGAATAGACGATTTTCTTGGGATTGACGCCAGCGCGCAAGGCTCGGAACAATTCGCCACCAGAAACAATGTCCGTGCCAGCGCCTTCGGCGGCCAGGATTTTCAAGACGCTCATGTTGGAATTGGCCTTGACCGAGTAGCAGGTCAGATGCGCGACGCCCTCGAAGGCCGAATCAAACGCCTTGTAATGCCGTTTCAGGGTTGATGCCGAATAAATGTACAACGGCGTCCCGTATTCCTCCACCAGATCGGCGACAGGAATGTCTTCGGCATGGAGCTGGCCGTCTTTATATTGAAAGTAGTGCATACATTCTCCTTGCAAGGGGTTATTGAGAGGGAGCGTCAAGGGTAACGACGTCCGAGATGGCGGGATCGATTATAGAGAGAGTGTTTTCGGCTTTCAACCGGATTCGAAGGTTGGGACTGCCAAAGGATTGGCACAGGGTGATGACATAGCTGTTTTCGCGCTGCCGGACCCCGGATCCGTAGGGATAGATTTTTTGAACAAAAGTCGCGCGGAAGGGACAGGTCGGGCAGCCATTTTCTTCCACCTCGACCATGAAAAACTCCAGATTGTGCAACTTCCCGCCCACCTTGGCGTTGATGAGTAGGCAATTTCCGTCCAGGCGCGCGTCGATATGGTCGATGAATATCGCTTCCTCGGTCGCGATGGGCTGGGGCCATTCCTTCTTGCCACAAGCCATAAGCGCCAAAAAAAGAACAAAAAGTATGATTTGTTTCATGATTGTCCTGCCAGGGCTTTCCACTCGTGGAGCACGGTCAAGGCTTCCAGCGGGGAGAGTTCGTTGACGTTGAGGGACGCAAGGGCGGCCAGGACCGGATGCTCGATCGTCTTTTCCCGGGTCGCCGCGACCGGAGCCAAGCCGGGGAAGGCGATCTGCTGACTGATAATCTCGCGTCGTTGCCTTCCGCCGGGGGCATGTTTCTCCAGGACGGCCAGGATGTCCTTGGCCCTGGCCACGACCGGGGCCGGAACGCCGGCCAGGCGGGCCACCTCGATGCCGTAGCTGCGGTCGGCTGGGCCTGGAACCAGACGTCGGAGAAAAACGATGTCGCCCTTCCATTCCTTGATGGCGATATTGAAGTTGCGCACGTTGGGCAGACGCTCCGCGAGCACCGTCAGTTCGTGGTAATGCGTGGCGAACAGGGTACGGATCCCGCCGTGTCGCTTGGACAAATCCTCGGCCACGGCCCAGGCCAGGGACAGGCCGTCGAAGGTGCTGGTGCCGCGGCCGATCTCGTCCAGGATCACCAGGGAGCGTTTGCCGGCTTGCCGCAAAATGCGCGCTGTTTCACTCATTTCGACCATGAACGTCGATTGCCCCATGGCCAAGTTGTCCGAGGCCCCGACCCGTGAAAAAATCCGATCGCACAGGCCGATCCGGGCCGACGACGCGGGCACGAATCCCCCCATCTGCCCGAGGATGCACATCAGGGCCACCTGGCGCAGAATCGTGGACTTTCCGGCCATGTTCGGGCCGGTGATAAGCAGGATGCGGCCCTGATCGTCCAGGGTCAAATCATTGGGGATATAGCCGGAGCGCCCCTGCACGGCCTCGACGACCGGATGGCGGCCGTCCTTGATGATGATTTCCAGGCCGTCATGGAGTTCCGGACGACACCATCCCCATTTGCGGGCGGCGTGTCCCAGGCCCTGGACGAAATCGAGTTCCGCCAGGATCGCGGCCATGCCCATGAATCGGGTTCGGTGCGTCGCCACCTCCTCGCGCAGGGCCAGAAACAGCTCGTACTCACGGGCTTTGCGACGATCGGAGGCACTCAGCAACCGCTCTTCGAGGCTCTTGAGTTCCTCGGTGACATAGCGCTCGGCATTGACCAGGGTCTGGCGGCGGATGAAGTGGGCCGGGGGATCGGCGTTCCGCGCCCTGGTCAATTCGAAGTAATAGCCGAAGGCCTTGGTAAACCCGAGTTTGAGCTTGGGGAGGGCACAGGCCTCGCGTTCCCGCTCCAACATGGATTCGAGAGCAGCCTCGCCATGGTCGGTCAGCTCCATCAATTCATCGAGGGCGGCGTCGTGGCCAGGACGAAAGAGACCGCCCTCGGTGATGACCGGTGGCAGGGTATCGTTCAGGGCACGGCGTAGCAGGGCGTGGACATCGTCAAGATCGTCCCATCGGGCTCGCAATCCAGCAAGAAGCGGCGGGAGCGAATCCAGTCCGTCCAGAAAAACACGCAGGCGCGGCAGAACCGCCAGGGACGCGCCCAAGGCCGAAAAATCCTTGGGAGTGCACCGATTGACAAAGATCCGGGTGCACAACCGTTCCAGATCATAGACGTGATCCAGAAGCTGACGCAGTCCCTCGCGAGGCGTGTCCTGGCGCGCAAAAAGGGCCACTGCCTCCTGGACGGCCATGATTCGGTCCAGGCTCTTGAAAGGCTGGCGCAGACGGGTCTCCAGCAGGCGTCCGCCCATGGGTGTCTGGGTCTGGTCCAGCACCTGCCAGAGCGTGCCCCGTCCCTTGGTGCCATCCATGGCGCGGAACAATTCAAGATTTCGTTCCGTGACTTCGTCCAGAAGCAAGGTCGACGACAAATTCAGGGGTTCAAAAGGGCAGAGGTGATCCAGGTCCCGCTTCTGGGTCAGTTCCAAATAGGCCAGCAGGGCTCCGCAACACCGAACCAGGGCGGGCTTGTCATCCAAATCCAGGGTGGCCAGCGAAGCAACCCGCTGGGCACGTAGAATTCTTTCTTCCGCGCCACGCGGTTCGAAATACGTCGCGCGCGGGTACCGCGTGATCCGTTTTTTCCAGCCCGCAAAGTCAGCCGGCAACGTCTGGTCCTCGGCCAGCAACACCTCGCGCGGATCCATCTTGGCCAGCCATTGCCACAGGACAGTCTCGGTTTTGGTTTGCAGGCCGGACCAGGTTCCGGTCGAAAAATCGACCCAGGCCAGGCCTCCGCCCAGGTCCGGATCCCAAAACAGGGCGCCCAAAAAATTGTGCCCCTTGGCGTCCAGATTGATGTCTTCCACCACCGTGCCCGGAGTGAGCACGCGGGTGACTTCGCGCCGGACCAAGCCCTTGGCCTGCTTGGGATCCTCGACTTGGTCGCAAAGGGCCACCTTGTACCCTTTGTCCAGAAGTTGGCGCAGGTACTCGTCGATGGCATGATGGGGCATGCCGCACATGGGTACGGGGTTGTCCGCGCCCGGATTGCGGCTGGTCAGGGTGATTTGCAGTTCGCGGGCCGCGATTTCGGCGTCATCGAAAAACAATTCGAAAAAATCTCCCATGCGGAAAAAAACCAGGGTTCCCGGGTACTCTTCCTTGACCCGCAGATACTGCTCCATCATGGGCGTGAGTTTGACAGTGTTCATGGCTAATCGCTTAAAATCTTGCGGAAGGAGATGGAATGCCAGGCCAGGCATTTGGGACAGCAGAAAAAAATATCCCGGCGTTTGAGGCCGCATTGGGCGCAGGCGAAGCGCTTCACCTGTCGGCCTCGCTCCAGAAGGATTTCGAGCTGCATGGCGAAAACCGGTGTCAAGTGCTGGTCCGGCATGGACAAGGTCAAAAGTTCGAGTCGGGCCGGCCAAAAAGCGGGATTGAGCAAAAGCGCCTTTTCTTGCCATGTCGTGGCCTCGGCCACGAACCCGTGGGCCCGCAGCAACCGGCCCGTGGAATGGATCAGGGCCAGATTCGGCGGTTGATCATGAATCATGCGCGCCAGCCCGGCAAACCAGTCCTTGGGCGGCATGGGCGCATCCCATGTTTCATGGTCGAGCAATGGTTCCAACAGCAAAAATCCCAGGTCCGGCGCCACGGCGGTCAGTCCGTGTCCAATGAGCGCCAGCAACTGCTCCCAGCTGCCGCCACGAACCATCAGACCGATGGTTTCCAGCCAGGCTTCGGGCGACGGCGGGTAAAGGTCCAAGGCCTCCCGGAGAAGTCCCCGATCGACGAATCCATAGCGGGAACAGGCGGCCCGGACCAGGTAATGCGCGGCCTGGGGAATGGCGCCGACATATTTATACTGCCGGCTGGCTTCCAGGAATTGACCACCCTTGGCGAAGAGGTCGGCCAATTCCCGATCCAGGGACGAGGATGGACCGCCCAGCTGCCGGGCCTTGAACAGCGCGTCCTGGGCACGGTCCAGAAGGCCCGCCCGGGAATAATCCCGACCAAGTTCGAAAAAAATACAGCCCTGGTCTTGAACCGATAAATGGGGACGGTTCGCCAGGGACGAGCGCACCTGGATGGCCCGGTCCAAGTCTCCCCGTAGACGATAGAGGTTGCCCAGGGCGGAACAGAGTTCCACGGCCTCGGGATTGTGCCGGATGGCTCGGGTCAATTCCTCGATCGCGGCCAGGGCATCCTGGGCGGGATGCGGCTGTCCGGTCGAGGCCGGTGGATGGTCGTGGCCCTTGGAGGCAAAAATCGAGGTCAGCCAACGCACGGGTAATACATCCTCCGATGGAGACGGATGGAGCGTCGAAATCCTGTTTTAGACAAGGTGCCGCGCATACCAGGGACCGGCCAGGGACAAGCCGGCGCGGACGTCCCGAGTCGGCTCGTAGCCGAGCAGATCGCGAATTTTCGAGATGTCGGCCAGGGAATGTCGGACATCTCCTGGTCTGAAGTCCCGGTATGTTGGTCGCATGTCCGCGCAGCCCGGAGCATGCTTGGCGGCTTCGGCGCGGATCAGGAAAAAAAGATCCGTCAGCGAGGTCCGCTCGCCACAGGCCACATTGAACACTTGGCCGGCTATTTCCGGCCGCTGGCTGCACGCTGCCAGGATATTGGCCTGGACGCAATTCTCGATGAAACAGAAGTCACGACTGGTTTCTCCGTCTCCATTGATCCAGACCGTCTCGCCGCGCATGAGCCCGGCGAACCATTTCGGGATCACGGCCGCGTAGGCTCCTTCCGGGTCCTGACGCTGGCCGAAGACGTTGAAATACCGCAGCCCCACGGATTCCAGGCCGTAGGTGCGCAGAAAAACCGAGGCATACAATTCATTGACATATTTGGTCACGGCGTACGGAGACAGGGGCTGTCCGATGACGTCCTCGACCTTGGGCAGGTCGGGATGATCGCCATAGGTGGAGCTGGAAGCGGCGTAGACAAAGCGGCGCACGCCCCGATCCCGGGCCGCGACCAGCATGTTCAGGAACCCGGTGATATTGGTTGCGTTGGTGGTCAGGGGATCGGTGATGGAACGTGGCACCGAGCCCAGGGCGGCCTGATGCAGCACCACGTCCACGTCGGTGCACGCCCGGTGACAGGTGTCCAGATCGCGGATGTCGCCTTCGATAAAGTGGAAACGGGACCATTGCGCGTCGCTCACCGTGGCGCGGACTTCTTCCAGGTTGTGGCGATGGCCGGTGGAAAAATTATCCAGCCCGGTGACATGCTGGTCGTGGGCAAGCAGGGTTTCAAGCAGGTTGGAGCCAATGAAACCGGCCACGCCGGTTACGAGCCAGCTTCGGGAAGTAGCCAACAAGGACGAGTGCAAGGTGGTCATTTTGATTCGGGGGGCAAGGGTGAAAAAAAGTGCGTCCCGAGGCGGTTCGCCGGGGGACGCAACGACGGATCACACGAAATGCGGAGGGAGTTAGTTCTGAACGTTTTCGGTTGCTTCCGGAGCCACGTAGGGTTCTTCCACCGGACTTGGACGCAAGGAGGCCAGTTCGCGCTCCAGAGCGTCGATGTCCTTTTTGTACTGTTTGCAGTGCTTGGACAAGCGTATCCGCTCCAGAAAAAAATACAGCGTACAAAGCAGGGCGCCCACGACGAAGGACAGCAGGATAAGCAAATAAAAGGGCACGGATTCAGTCTGATAGTGCCACCCAAAGACCTTGAGCTGCAGGGCCAGCTCCTGGACCAGCGTCGCGTTATTCTGCACGAAGAAGAGCATCGAGAAGAAAAAGAGGGCAACCAGACCCAACACCTTGAGATAACGCATCCGTATCACCTCTACCGTTGAAGATTATTGAAAAAAGGCTTTAAGCGCCCGTATGTGGAGCGCAGGTGCTCGGGAATGACATTGGTTTCGGACATGACCGCCATGAAGGAATGGTCCCCATTCCAACGGGGCACAAGATGGACATGAAGGTGTTCCCGGATGCCCGCGCCCGCAGCCTCGCCGATATTGATCCCGATGTTTATCCCATGTGGCTTGAAGGCCTGCTCTAGGATAAAAGCGGACTTTTGTACATAGTCCATGATCTCGTGACTTTCTGTCGCGGTCAATTCGGTGATATGACTGACGTGTCGATACGGGGTAACCATCAAATGGCCATTGCTGTAGGGGTAGATGTTCATGATGACAAAACAATGCGCGGCCCGGTGCAAGACAAAACGCTCCTCGTCGCCTTCGGTTGAATCGGGGAGGCAAAAGACGCAGGAATCGGGCTTGGGACCAAGAATGTACTCAATGCGCCAGGGGGCGTGGATGGTTTTCATGGTGATGTCCTACAAAATCTGGCTCAGGAATTTCTGGGTGCGCGGTTGTTCGGGATTGGTGAAGAAATGTTCGGGCGAGCCCGTTTCCACGATCTGGCCATGATCCATGAAAATAACCCTGTCCGCCACCTCGCGGGCAAAACCCATCTCGTGGGTGACGACGACCATGGTCATGCCTTCCCTGGCCAGCGTGACCATGACGTCCAGCACCTCGCCGATCATTTCCGGATCAAGGGCCGAGGTCGGCTCGTCGAAAAGCATGATTTTCGGGTTCATGGCCAAGGCCCGGGCAATGGCCACGCGCTGTTGTTGCCCGCCGGAGAGCATGGACGGGTAAACTTCGGCCTTGTCCCGGATGCCAACCTTGGCCAGGAGATTCAGGGCCTGTTTCTTGGCTTCCAACTCCGGCACTTTTTTGAGTTTCATCGGAGCCATGGTCAGGTTGCCGAGCACGGTCTTGTGCGGAAAAAGGTTGAAGCTCTGAAAAACCATGCCCAGTTCCTGGCGGATGACATTGATGTTGTTGTCGGGAGAATTCACGTCCTGGCCGTCAACGACGATCGACCCGCTGTCGATGGTTTCCAGACGGTTGATGGAGCGCAACAAGGTGGATTTGCCCGAGCCGCTGGGACCAATGATAACCACCTTTTCCCCGGGCTCGATGCTCAGGCTGACGTCGTTGAGGGCCTGCAGCTGACCGTAGAATTTGTAGACGTTCTTGATTTCGATAATGGGATTAGTCGCGCTCATAATAATTCAACCTATGCTCCATTCGGCTGACAGCCTTGGACAGGAAAAGCGTGATGACCAGATAAACCAGGGCCACCATGGTGTAGGCCTCGAAATAAAGAAAGGACTCGCTGGCGAATTCGCGCCCCCGGCGGAGCAGATCCGAGACCGCCAGAATGGACACCAGGGAGCTGTCCTTGAGCAAGGCGATGAATTCGTTGCCCACGGGGGGCAGGATGGTTCGCCAGGCCTGGGGCAGGATGACCAACAGCATGGTCTGGGTCCGATTGAACCCCAGGGAACGCGCGGCTTCGGCCTGCCCCTTGTCGATGGAGTCGATGCCCGCCCGAAAAACTTCGCCCATGTAGGCCCCGTAACAAATGCCCATGGCGATGACCGCCGCGGCCAGGGGGGGAAGATTCTTGAAAATATCCATCCGGCCCAGGGCATAATAAATATAGAAAAGCTGCACCAGGAGGGGGATTCCCCGGATCACTTCCACATAGGTCGAGGCGATCAGGTTGATGACCCTGTTGCGGGACAGCCGGCCAAGGCCGGTGATGAGCCCCAGCACCAGGGACAGGAGAATGGACAGGACCGTGACCTGAAAGGTGACCAGGACCCCATCGGGGAGAAAGGTCAGGATGCGCCAATATGGCTCGGGTCTGGTCGTGCACAGATAAACAATGATCGCGATGGCGCCGAAGAATGTCAGCCACCAGGCGTTGAACAGTCCGGAATCCTTTTTGAGCGGGATGGCGGCGCCGTCGCCAATATCGATCTTGACTTCTTTTTTGGAAATTTTTTGGGTCATGGCTGGCCTTGTGATGGTCGCGTGAAAAAATAAAACCGGGGCTTTTGACACCCCGGCTCATGGTTATGACTGGTTATTTTTTGGTTCCGAACCATTTATTGTAAATGACGTCGTATTCGCCATTGGCCTTGATTCCGGCCAGGCCCTTGTTGATCAGTTCGGCGATTTCGGTGTTGCCCTTGTTCACGGCAAATCCCAGATACTCGGGAGTTTCGGACGGGACCATGAAGGCCAAAGTCAATTTTTTGGAATACTGCTCGTTCTGCAAGGCATAGTCGGAAGCAACGGGAGCGTCGGCGATGACGGCATCGACACGGCCATTGTATAGGTCTTCCATGGCCAGACCAATTTCGTCATACGGCTTGGCCTGGGCGCCTTCGATCTTTTTGCAGAGAAAATAACCGGTTGTACCCATCTGCGAGGCAACTTTCTTGCCGGACAGATCGGTCAGGGCGTTCACGGCCACGCCCTTGGGCACGACCACGCCTTGCTGGACCTCGAAGTAGGGGTCCGTGAAATCCATGGTCTGCTTGCGCTCCGGAGTGATGGAAACCGAAGAGGCGATGGCGTCGTACTTACCCGAGGACAGACCCGCGAAAATTCCATCCCAGGCGGTGTTCTTGAGCACTGGCGTGAAGCCGGCGGCCTTGCCGATGGCCATGACCAACTCCGGGCAGAAACCGACGATGTTCTTGTTTCCGTCGATCATTTCCATGGGCGGATAGGTGGCATCCACGGCAAACACGACGTCCTTGGCCAGGGCGTTGCCGGCCAGACAGCCCAGCGCCAGCACGATCAGCATGAATTTTTTGCACATACGTCCTCCAAACCAGTAAGATGATGAAGTCTCCAAAAAATGTCCTACAGACAAAAAGACAGGAAATGGTTAAAGAATTGCCCTGGTAAGGTCAAGAATGGGCGCCCGGTCCGGGCCGGACGGACCCGGCCAGCCGTCGGGCCAGTCGCAACTGCTCGTCCCGGGTGCGGACCTCGTCGTTGAGCAAGGCCCGTTTCACGGACTGCAGGATGGTCGTGAACCGGGGACCCGGCGCCAGGCCCATGCCCACCAGATCGCGACCGGAAATGGACGGGGTAATATCCCGAAGGCGGGTCAGGTAAAGGGAGATGGCTTTTTTGAGCTCCTGCTTGCGTTGCTTGGCCATGATGTAAAGCAGCCCCTCCAAGGACAGATGGACCAGTATCTCCACCAGATCGGCCTGACTGCCCGTGTTTTTTTCCCACTGGGCCAGTTGCATGGCCACGAAGCGCAGCTGACGCCGGGTAAGCTCGATTATTTCCGCCTGTTTCGCCGGAAACTGCAGGCGCTGCATCAGGGCCTCGACCTGGTGGGTATCGAATCCGGTGATCAATCCCAGGAAATAAATGGTCCAGACGTCCGGAATTTCCGGTCGGAAGAGCAGTTTGTACCACGTCACGACCCGCTCGATTTCTTCCAGCAGGGCCTCCTTGGACGGCGGGAAGTGGAGCAGGGGGTGAATCTCCTGGAAAAGGCCCAGATCGCGCATGCGCACGAAGCCGTCCACGGGGGCGCTATCTTCGGCCAGGAGACACAGCTCGTGGCGAATGCGCGTTCCGGACAGGCGTTGGAACAGGTTCAGACGCACCGCGTTTTTGATCAGCCGTTCGGTCTGGGTTCCGATTTTGAACTGGAAACGTTGCTCGAAGCGGATGGCGCGGATGATGCGCGTGGGATCGTCCACGAAGGACAGGGAATGGAGCACGCGGATGATGCCATCCTTGATGTCCTGCTGGCCGCCAAAGAAGTCGACCAGCTTGCCAAAACGGTCCGGGGCGAGATGGATGGCCAGCGTGTTGATGGAAAAATCGCGACGATACAGGTCCATTTTCAAGGAAGAAAGCTCCACCACGGGCAGGGCGGCCGGATATTCGTAATATTCCAGCCGGGCCGTGGCCACGTCGATCTTCTGACCCGAGGGCAGGATCAGCACCGCCGTGCGGAATTTCAAATGCGGCCGGACTCGGGCATCCAGGCGCTGCCCCAGGGCATGGGCGAAAACAATACCGTCGCCTTCGACCACGAGATCGATGTCGTCATTGGGAATGGCCAGTAAAATATCACGCACGAAACCGCCCACGGCATAGACCGGCGAGCCCAGATCGCGGCCGATCGTGCCGGCCAAGTGCAGCAGGTCGAGCACGGGCCGGGGTAGGCGTTCATGCAGAAGCTGGCGGATATTGCGCTCCTGGCGTTTGTCCGAGAGATAGCCTTCGGGAATACGCGCCGGCTCCTGGATCAGGATATTGATCAAATCCGTGCGCGTGATGACCCCAACCAGCTCCGTGCCGCGCAACACCGGCACCAAGCGCTGCCGCCGGCCAAGGATGATTTCGATGACCTCGTACAGATCCTGGTCCTCGGTCACGGCCAAAAAATCCTCCAGCATGTATTCCACGACCGATTCCTCGCCCAAGCCATGGCCGACGGCCTTTTCGGCGACACTGTTTTCGATGATGCCCCTGGCCTGGCCATTGTCCAGCACCGGCAACGCCTTGAACCCGTATCGGGTCATGATTTCCGCGGCCTGGGCCACGGTCTGAGTCGCCTGGACATGAACCACGGGCGCGGACATGAAGGCTTCGACCCGCAGTTGCGGATTGATGTGGGAGTAGAGCAGGGCGAAAATTTCATCCTTTACTTGAGAATTGGTGCGGTCCTTGATGGACGCCGACGCGGCGTAGGGGTGCCCGCCGCCACCAAACGAGGAGCAGATCAGTCCGACATCGACTTCCGGGATCTTACTGCGGGCCACGAGCTGGACGCGGTCGCCCATGCGACCGATGGCGAAAAGCACGCGGATATTTTCCATGTCCATGAGCTTGTGGGTCAGCAAGGCGAAATCGGCCACATAGGCATCCAGGGACACTTCGGTCAGGACAACATTCACGCCGTTGATGGTGTGGGTGGTGGCGGCGGCGATCAACTCGGACAGGATGGCGACCTGTTCCGATGACAGCTCCCGGCTCATGATGTCCCGAATGACGTCCAGATCCATGCCCATGGTCTTGAGCCAGGCCGCAGCCTCGAAGTCGTGCTCCGTGGTCGAGCCAAAGGTGAACCCGCCCGTGTCCTCGAAAATGCCCAGGCCCAGAATGGTGGCCTCGTCCCCGGTCACGCTCAGTCCGGCGGACCGCAGCCGGGCCACGATGATGGACGTGGTCGCGCCCCAGGGTTCAAAATCCAGGCGCGTGGCCGTGAGCGCGTCCTCGGTCGGGGGATGATGGTCATAGATATGGATTTCCAGACCGGGCAAGGCCAACAATGCCTCCACGTGGGACAAACGCGACCGCTGCCGGGTGTCGACCACGACCAGCCGGCGCACCGTCTCGGGATCAATGTCCTTGATGCTCCGGAAATTAAACAGATACATGGCGCTCTGGATGAAATAATCCTTGAGCGAGCTTTCCTGGGTGCCGGGGAACACCAATACCGAGCCGGGATACAGCTTGCTGGCCGCGATCATGGCGGCCAGGGCGTCGAAATCGGCGTTGGCGTGGCAGGTGATGACCGTGTCGGCGGTCAGCAAGTGTTGGGTCATGGGCGGTCGGGGGTTGAACGGGGATGGTATTGGCGGTGCATGGCGAGCATTTTATCGGATTGGACGTGGGTATAGATTTCCGTGGCCATGACGTCGGCGTGCCCAAGCAGAATCTGGACCGTGCGCAGATCGGCTCCGCCCTCGAGCAAGTGCGTGGCAAAGGAGTGACGCAGGGAGTGGGGCGAAATGGGACGAATGATCCCGGCCGCCCGCGCATAACGGCCAATGAGCTTCCACACCCCCTGGCGGGACAGCCCCAATCCGGATCGGTTCAGGAACACGATTTCGACCTTGGGGCCGAACAAGGGACGCCAGTGACGCTGGTAGTCCAGCAACCACGACACGGCCGTGTCATGAAGCGGCACGAGGCGTTCCTTGGAGCCCTTGCCCAGCACCCGCAACAATCCGGCCTGGGCGTCGAAATCGGCCAGGGTCAGGGAAATCAACTCCGAAACGCGCAACCCGGCCGCGTACAGAAGCTCGAGCATGGCGCGATCCCGAAAACCAAGGCGGTCCGTGGTATCCGGAACGGCCAGCATGGCGAGTATTTCTTCCCTGGACAGAACCACGGGCAATCCACGGACCAATTTGGGGCCGTCGAGCAGGGTGACCGGGTTGGCGGGAAGGCGTCCTTCCTGGACGAGAAACTCGAAAAATCCACGCAGGCACGACAGCACCCTGGCCAGGGACGCATTGTTCAGCCCCTTGCGCCGCAACTGTCCCAGATGAAGAAGAACAATATCCTCGGTCAGTTCTGTCGGAGTTCCGTGATATTCGTTCAGAAAATCGGAAAAAAAGCGCAAGTCCGAGGCATAGGCCCGGACCGTGTTTTCGGCCAGTCCACGGATGACGGTCAGGTGTTCAAGATACGTGTCGATTTCGTCGAACATGGGCGTGGAAGCTACATCTGGCCCCTTGCCGGCACAAGGCGAAAAAGGTAACTTTTTTTAATGTCCAATCATGAAAGGCAAATAGGGTATGTCGGTTTGGGCTCCAACATGGGCGACGCCCGGGCGAACCTGCTTCAAGCCGTCGCGGCCCTGGACGCGACCCCAGGAATGGCCGTGGCCGCGATGTCGGATGTCTTCCGCACCGAGCCCCAGGGACGACGCGACCAGGATTGGTTTTTGAACATGGTCGTCCGTATCGAGGCTTCGGCGCGTTTTTCCCCCGAGGACGTTCTCGACGCCCTGGACAGGATAGAACAACGCATGGGCCGGGTCCGATCCGTGGTTTGGGGGCCGCGCCAAATCGATCTCGACTTGCTGCTCTTGGATGGCATCACATATCATTCGTCCCGGTTGATCCTTCCGCATCCACGGATGCACGAGCGGGCTTTCGTGCTTGTTCCGCTACGACAAGTGGCTCCGGACGTTCTAATCCGGGGCCAGCGGCCAGAACAGTGGTTGTCCGGCCTGGACCACACCGTGGACGGCGACAGAATCTGGCAGGCGTAACTCTTTAGCTTGAGGTTATTATGCTTAAATTTATCATTTTTGCCGTGGCTGGCTATCTTCTGTACAAATTGTTCATCAATGATCGGAAGAAAAAGGCCGAAGTCAAAAACACCCACGACGAAAAATTGGCCAAGGAGGGCGTTTTGGTCAAGGATCCGGTTTGTGGCACCTATGTGTCCAAGGACACGGATATCCGCATCAAGGACGGCGATGAAGTGCGCTATTTTTGCAGCTATGAATGTCGGGACAAGTATCTGGAGCGGATGCGTTCCTAGGAGAAAGCATGCAGTTTTTCATCGATACGGCGAATCTCGAAGAAATCAAGTCGGCGTTGGATATGGGTCTGGTTGACGGCGTGACCACCAATCCGAGCCTCATGGCCAAGGAGGCGGATGATTGGCGCGACGTGGCTCAAAAAATCTGCGCCCTGGTCCCCGGGCCGGTCAGCCTGGAGGTCATTGCCCTGGACACCGAGGGCATGGTTCGCGAGGCCAAGGACTTGGTGCAGTTCGGCCCCAATGTCGTGGTCAAGGTGCCCATGACCGCCGAAGGCCTTAAAGCCGTGCGCATCCTGAAATCCATGCATATCGACACCAACGTCACCCTGGTGTTTTCGGCCGCCCAGGCGCTTTTGGCCGCCAAGGCCGGGGCGCGCTACGTCAGTCCGTTCTTGGGACGACTGGACGACGCTGGTCACGATGGCCTGGAGCTGATCCGGCAGATCATGACCATTTTTTGCAATTATGGATTTGCCACCCAGATCATCGCGGCCAGTGTCCGCAGTCCCATGCATGTCCTGGACGCGGCCCTGGCCGGAGCGCATGTCGCGACCATCCCATATAAAATTTTGACCCAATTGCTCGCGCATCCGCTGACGGACAAAGGCATCAAGGCGTTTTTGCGCGATTGGGAACGGAAAAATCCGACGGCACGCTGAAACATCATCCATCACGGACGTGGTCGACATGCGCAATGGTGTTTTCTCGGCACCGAAGGGATTACCGGCAGTGCTTGTGATCCATGCTAAATGCTCATAATGAAAATTATGTAAACTTTTATCCAACAAGCCCGTGCAATGCCACCGTGACTCCGTCCAAACCAAGGGCTTCCCATTGCCTTGACGACGTTCTCTTTGATATTTCACGCATGTGGCAACGAACCATCACCAACCGAACCGTCAAGGAGCCGTCATGAAACGCTTCGCCTTGCTTGTTGTCGTCCTTTGCTTCCTGATCGCCCCGGCGGCCGCAGCCCCCGTGGATCAAAACGCCACGGCGTCGCCAGCCATGGCCAAGCCGGCGGAACCGTCCAAGTCCACGCCAGATCCTGGCCCAGGGAGTTCGTCAACCGCCGTGGGCAAGCTTCCCCTGGATATCGTCAGCAAGGGCTCGGACCCGTCGGGAACCTTGCTGTCCTATAAACTGAAGGAAGAACTGACGGCCAGCAAGCTGTTCGCCCTGATTCCGGTGGAACAACGAAAATTCGTGCTCCAGGTGCGTACCCAGGCGGAATTTCCGGACCGTCCAGGCATTGCCTCACAGTATGCCATCGCCTTGGTTTATCAGGAGGACTCGACCACGCTCTCCTACTACCTGGACCAAATCCAGGGCCAGGTGCATCCGGAGGCCGTGACGACCGAAATCCAGAAAATCCTGGAATGGTCGTACGCGACCCTCAAGCGGTATCATTATCTTTTGGACGAGTGAGGGCTGCCCGTCGGATGATCAATGGCTCCCGCACGATCCCATGCCGCGCCGATTGGCGCAAAAAGACAATGGTCGTGCGGGAGATTTCATAGCCCTCGGGCACCAGCACCACTTCCTTTCCGTCCCGTTCCCCGAGCACGGGCTTGGCCATGATCATGCCCGGTTGCAAGGCTTCCAACGTCACTTCTTCCTCGCTGTGATCCAGCTGCAACATGACTTCCTCCAGCGCCCGCAGGAACCGGGGAGGATGGCAGGCATGGCTTCGGGATAAATCGTCCAGAATTTTAACGGGATCCGTATTACGATACAGGGCCAGACGGTACTCCATGACCAGGGCCAGGAGCATGGCGCCAATGGGCTGGTTCCTATCCAGATATTGGCATTCGTTGGTGTTGTTCAGCAGGCTTCCGTAACTCGCCAGAATTTCGGATACCCCGCGCAACTGTGGCAGATGCCGGAAAAGTTCCATGGCCTGTTCCGGGTGCCGGGAAAAAAGCAACCGTTCCTCATCGTCAAGTTCCTGCCCCCGGATGACCTTGTGGAGCAAATTTTTGGGGAGGCAGATCAGCCCCATGACCGAAATGAGCAAGGCTGTCTCGGTCAGCATGGGATTCGGATCTTCCAGACGGGCGCACAGGGGCCGCACAAGGGGTAAGACCGGGCTGATCATGTCCCGGACATCGGCTCGCAGCCAGCATACGATTTCGTGGATGGCCTTGGCGAAAATCGCATGATGACGGCGCATTTCACGGGTCAGCAGGGCATTGCGTTCAAAGACCTCAAGTGCCTCGTTCATGACGGACGCCAGCATCCCGTCGGTGCATGGATTGGGAAGAAGATGAAAAATCTTGGCCTGATTGACGGCCCGGACCACATCTTGGACCTCCATGGGCGTCCGGCTCGTCAAGACGCGCACCGCGTCCGGACAAAGTTCCCGAACACGTTCCAGGACTTCGACACCGTCCATGCCCGGCATGGCGTACTCGACGCAGACCACGGCGAACGGCCCTTCCTCGGCCAAGCGTTGCAAGGCCATGGGGCCGCCCAGGGCGATATGCGTTTCCGCGATGTCACGCAGCTTGCGTTGCAATGCCGCCAGGGCCTTGCCCTCGGTATCGACCACGAGAATGGCCATGCGTCCTCCCTGTATTGCCGGTGTGATTCTTTTGATTCTCTCCATTATCCCCGTCGCCGCGAATTATCCAGAGCGCGGGCAACGCGGCAGCCCAATCCGGCTGGATTTGACCGTGTCCACGCCAAAGGCGACCATGTCGCGCACCTGACGCATGAACTGTCCATAGATCGCCCGCCCCTGCTCCATATCCTTGAGTTTTTTCTCCCATTCCCCGGTCAGCTCGGGCGAGGCCATTTGCGGAATCATGGCGCAGACCACGTCGATAGCCCAGACGCCCAAATCCGTGGCCACCAGACGTTTGCCATCCTTGGCCACGTATTTCCGGCCGAGCAGGGTTTCGATAATCTGGGCCCGCGTGGCCGGAGTTCCCAAACCGCGATCACGCATGGCATCGCGCATGGCTTCGTCGTCAACCAGCTTGCCGGCGGTTTCCATGGCCGCGAGCAGGGTCGCGTCCGTGAAATGCGCCGGTGGCTTGGTTTTGTGCTTGGACTCGGCCAATTCCCGCGCAACGACCAGCGCGCCCACGCGAAGGTCCGGCAGGGGGTTGTCCTCGGCGGCACGCCAGGGCTCGGCTTCGAGCCAGCCCTTGTCCTGGAAGATCTTGCCATTGGCCCGAAACCGGTGTTCACCCAGACCAACCAGCAACGTCGTGGTCGAAAAACGGGCGTCGTCCATGAACGTCGCCGCGAATCGGCGGCAGATCATTTCATACACGGCCCATTCGTCGGGTCCGAGGGTGTTCGGATTGGCGACCAGGGCCGTGGGGATGATGGCGTGGTGATCCGTGACCTTCTTGTCGTTGACGCATTCGAATTTGTTTTTCGAAGCCTTGATATTGTCCGCGGCCTTGTGGGCGATATCCGGAAAATGAGGGTACACCGCGCGCAGGGTATCCAGGCATTCGGCGAAAAGAGCCTGGGTCAGATGGCGTGAATCCGTTCGTGGATAGGTGATGAGCTTCTTTTTTTCGTACAAGGTTTGGGCGATGCCCAAGGTTGTCTGGGCCGATAGATTGAGCCGGGAGTTGGCTTCTTTCTGCAACGTGGTCAGGTCAAAGGGCAACGGCGGCTTCTGGCGCCCTTTTTTCTTTTCCAGGGACGCGACCGTGCCTTCGCCGCCGGCGCAATCCCGCACCACGGCCAAGGCCTCGGGCTCGGACCAGATTTTGGAATCCTTGAATTCCTCCGGCGCCACCCAGACGGCCTTGAACGCCTCGTTGTGATGCTCGAAAACAGCATCCACGGTCCAATAGTCACGCGGCGTGAAATTTTCGATTTCGCGCCGGCGGTCCACCAAAAGCTTCAAGACCGGGGTCTGTACCCGGCCAACGGTGATCAAACTGCCCGAGCGCAGGGTGAAAAGGCGGGAAAAGTTCATGCCCACCAGCCAGTCGGCCTCGGCCCGGGCAAAAGCGGCATGCCCCAGACTACGTTTGTCATCCCCTTCCATCAGCGCGGCAAAGGCCTTGCGCAATCCTTTTTCGGTCATGTCGCTGGCCCAGAACCGCTTGATGGGCTTGGTGCTCCCGGCCAAAAGATAAATGCGCCGGAAAATTAACTCCCCTTCCCTGCCCGCGTCCGTGGCGTTGATGACCATATCCACGGTGTCGTCGGTCAAAAAAGTCCGGAGCACCTCGTATTGCCTGGCGGTCTGGGGCAACACATGCAGAACGAAACGCGTCGGCAGCATCGGAAGCTGATGCATGGCCCAGCGGCCGGACCAGTCCGGATTTTGGTCCCCGGGCTCGGCGATGTTGACCAAATGCCCCACGGCCCAGGTCACGATATGGGTCGGGCTTTCCAGGTAACCGTCGCGGCGGCCCCGGACTTCGAGCACGCCGGCCAATTCCCTGGCCACTGACGGCTTTTCCGCGATGATCAATGTTCTGGCCATTCTTTCCACATCCTTGTCTGACAGCTTCCCTAGGGAATGCCCGGCCAATGGGCAAGACCCCCAAGGCGCGCCGGCAGTGTCATGTCAATGAACCGCGCGCGAATTCCGACCGGCGCACCACAAAAAACTCCCGGCCTCGCGACCGGGAGTTCGGAGCACAGGGGCGACAACGAGACTATGCGAACAGCTTGGGATTCCCGGTGACCTTGCGGACCAGTTCCCGATAGTCCAGGGCCCCGTGGGAGCCCGGCGCGTACTCGTAGATGGTTTTCCCATAGGCCGGGGATTCCGAGAGCCGGACATTGTAGCGGATGGGCGTGCACACGTATTCCCCATAGAGATCCTTGAGCCGATCCAGGATATTGTCCGGGTTTTTGATGCGCTTGTCCAAGAAGGTGGGCAGGATGTAATTCAAGGTGACGTCGGCGCGGTACTTCTGGATCGAGGCCAGGCTTTTGAGAAATTCCACCAGGCCTTGCAGGGTCATGACTTCCAGGGAAACGGGAGTGATCAGTTCGTGGACATAGAACAGCACGTTCACGGTCAGGGGGTCCCAGCCAGGGGAAGTGTCCACGATGACGTAGTCGAAATCTTTTTCCAGCGGCTCCAACGCCTCGGCCAAGGTGAGCTCGCCGCCATAGTCCTTGCGGTCGATGAGACGCTTGATCCCGGCCAGGGAACGTCCACCGGCCAGGAGCCACAAATTGTCGCGGGCCTCGACCATGGCCGCGGACGCCGGAAGTTCGCCGGTGACCAGTTCCGTCAGCCCGGCCTTGGGCTTCATGCCCAAAACATAGGCCGCCTGGCCCTGGGTATCGGTGTCCACCAGCAACACCTTGTGCCCGGTCAGGGCCAACCCGGCGGCCAGATTGACCGCTGTCGTGGTTTTACCCACGCCGCCCTTGCTCAGGGTCACTCCGATTCGCCGGGTCTTGCGGGCGGGAGTTTCGTCCTTGACCACGGACTCGAACAGCGGAAAACGGTGTCCGCAGGCCCGGCATTGGGCGGATTTGGCATTGGCGGGAATTTTCGACTCATCGATTATGTGCTCTTTTTTACACTGCGGACAAATCACCTTCATGCGCGGCCTCCCCAGGGTTCGCTTATTCCTCGTCGCTCAGAATACTTTTGACCAACGGACTGTCATCCCCCTTTTCCTCGATCTCCTTGAGCAGCTTGGTCACGGCGTAATTGACCAGCCGGGATTTGGACGCCCGTGACTTGGCGCCATCGGGGAGCATGCCCTTGAGAATCAGATTGGCCTCGGTGAGTCCGTCAAAGACCTCTTCCTGCAAATAATGCGTCGCTTTTTTTGTTCCGCTCAGTCGTTTGTTTTGGAGGGACAAAAGTTTTTTTTCCCCGGACCGCCGCTTCTCCTCGCTTGGAGCCACGCAGGCGTGGATCAAGGAGTCCAGCTCTTCAAGGCCGGGCACCGTGGTGAACGGCTGCTCGCCCCGAAAAAGATCGTCCAGGATGTCCCGCTGTCCCTTTGTTGTCATGGCTGCCTCGCGTTTATTTGAAAACGTCCTTGATGGTCAGCATCGCGGCCTTCATCTCGGCGATAACCCGTGTCATCCAGTCGACATATCCGGCGTCATGGGTGTGCACGATCTGCATGCCGCAGATCAGGCTGTCACCGCCATGGGGAGAGATATGGACAACCCGGACATCGACCAGGAAAGACTTGTCGGAAAATTGGATGCTCACGGAGGGGATGTCCTCGCCGATGCGAAACTCTTCCGGATCCGGAACTTCCAGACCAAGGCCATACATGGACAGATCGACCGCGTTATAGGATTTTCCCTTGACCGCGCACGTGACCACGCCCTTGTCCAGGGGCACCCGGAACGATTTGCGAACAATGGGCTCGGGCTCGTCGCACGTGATGATCAAACCGGCATCGTCATCGGACAGGACGGGGATGTCCTGATCAGTGGGACTTTCGGTCCCGGGAACGGCCTTGTTCATAGCAAACCTCCTGGAACATGGGCTTTGAATTCGCGCCGCGCATGGTTGCCATCCCAGTACCAACGATCTAGAAACTTCGACGGCAATATTTAAAAAAGTTGCCCGTAATTTCTCAAAAAATCAATACCCTTTGCCAGATTTGGCGGAGCCTACGGACAACCGGCGCGATACTCCGCTGGATTGGGGAAAGCCAAAAAACATGTATAAAATCAAGATTGTTTCCGTCGGAAAAATGAAAAAGGGATACTGGTGCGAGGCCGTGGCGCATTACGAAAAAATGCTCCGCGCCACGGCCAGAATCGAGGCCGTTCATGTCAAGGATTGCTCGCATCTTCAGGGATGGGAACGAAAAACCCAGGAAGCCGCGCTCCTCGGGCAAAAAATAGCGGCCAGGGACAGGGTCCTGGCCTTGCACGAGAAAGGCGTGTTGTATTCCTCCCACGAGTTCGCGTCCATGCTGCGCGGCGTGTTGGAAAATCCGACAGAACAGTGCTGTTTCGTCATTGGCGGCGCCCTTGGACTCGGGCAAGATCTGCTGGAAAGCGCCCACGGCCTGGTCAGCCTTGGCCCCATGACCATGCCGCATGAATTGGCCCAGGTCGTGCTCTACGAGCAGATTTTCCGGGCCATGACCATCATTGGCAACCGCGCCTATCACTATTGAGCGCGCCACCGCGCGCAAAACGCCCCACCCTATTTTGTTTCGCCCAGCCGGCGCAATTCCTCGGCCAGCCGGGACAACTCGGCGATGGCACCGGCGGCCCGCTCCATGCCCTCGGCCGTGGTCGCCGCGATGTCGTTGACCGTGCCCAGTGACGTGGCCACCTCCTCGCTGGCGCTGGATTGCTCTTCCGAAGCCGTGGCAATGGCCGTGATGCGTGTTGTCGTATTTTCGACCAGGGGCACGATCTCGGTCAGCGCCAATCCGGACTGGCGGGCCAAATCCGTGGTGGCCAAGACCTGCTCGGCCACGCGATGCATGCCCTCGATGTTCTGCCGGGTGCCGTTTTGGATATCGGTGATGGCCACTCCGACTTCCTTGGTCGCGGTCATGGTTTTTTCGGCCAGTTTGCGCACCTCGTCGGCCACGACGGCGAAACCGCGTCCGGCGTCACCGGCCCGGGCCGCCTCGATGGCCGCGTTGAGCGCCAACAAGTTGGTTTGATCGGCGATGTCGGAGATGACATTCATGATCCGGCCAATGGATTCGGCCTGATTGCCAAGGTCGGCCATTTGCTTGGACAGGCTCTGGGTCCGCTCGTGGACCTGGGCGATGGACCGGACCACGTCTTCCACAACCCGCGCCCCGTCCTGCGCCTTGTCCGAGCTGGAATCGGCGGCCTTGGCCGCGTCCGAGGCACTGCGGGCCACGTCCAAAACCGCCTCGTTCATCTGGTGCATGGCCGCCGAAACTTCGGCCAGCCGCTGGCTTTGCTCGCGGGTTCCCGTCCGGGCCTGGTCCACCCGGCCCGCGATATCGTCGGAGGTCAGGCTCACGGCCTGGGCCACGCGCAGAATGTTCGCGGTCACGTTTTCCATGCGGCTCATGGCGTCGTGGAGAACCCGTTCCCGTTCCACCAGGGCGGTCACGTTCTTGGCGATTTCAAAATATCCCAGCACAGTGTCGTCCACGTCGTGGAGCACGCCGCCTTGGGGTTGGATACTCTGGGTCTGTCCATGGGCGGAGATTTCAATGACGTCCGCGGTGAAGGATGACCGCGTGTCCATGGCGGTACGGATGGGACAGGACGACGTGCCGCACAGCGCGGTGTTCAGGATGGAGTGACAGGTCTTGGCCGTGATCTCGTCCTTGGCGCAGCCCGCGATCTCGAGCATGGCCGAGTTGGCGACAAGAATCTTGAAGTTCTTGTCCACGGCGAAAACCGGATCACCGATGGCATTGACCAGATTTTTATACACGGCCACGTCGGACAGGGTGTCGTGGACCTTGTCCATGAGCGCGTTGAACCATCGCGCCAAATCCCCGATTTCATCCTTGGAGGTGACGGGCAACTTGTGGCGCAGGTCGGCCTTGTCCTGGGTGATGTCGATGATGCAGCCAACGATTTCGCCAATGGGCCGGATCACGAACCGATGCAGGGCAACGCTTGTCGCCAGCCCCGCGACCGCCATGAGCAGGGCCATCGCGCCCATGAAATACCAGCCCACATTGACGATGGACGCGTTCCAGCCCGAGGCGTCAAAAGCGTAAACCATGATCCCGGCCTGCTGCCGGGCATGGTCATATAACGGAAAAGCGGCCACGGCGGTGTTTCCAAAACGTGCATGCGTGATGCCCTGCTGCCCCTTGCGCAAAAATTCCGGAGACACCAGACCCTCCAACCGGCCATCCTGGCTTGGCGTGACCAGGACATATTTGTCGTCAATGACCGGATTCTTGGCCGGGTCCTGAAGGGCCGTGGTGATCGGCAAAAATTCCGCGTTCATGTACACGACAATGCTCTGTCCTGGTCCGGAAGCCGCGCCCTGGATCACGGAATTGAAGGATTCCAGGGTTTCGACGGAACCGAGGTGCCGACCCTTGGCATCCCTGACCGGAACAATGCCCCGGATGGCGAAACCACCGCTGCCGAGTTCCACGCCCCGCACGGATCGGCCGTCCTTGTTCACCTCCATGACCGTTTTCCGGAAGGAGGAAATGTCGTCGGAAATATCGACCCATTGTCCATCGCGCTTGGTCTGCTTGTCTCGCCACATGCGGGCCAGACTGCGGCCGTTGGGCAAATGGAAATGCAGTCCCATGGCCTTGCCCGAGGCGGTTTTGAAGCCTGACAGGTCATCCTTGAGCAACGCGCGCAATTCTTCCCGGGCCTGTTGGGCCAGGGCATCGGATTCATTGTCCATGTTGCCCAGATGCGCCAGCTCGAACGCCTGGACGACATCGTCCCGGGCTGAAAAAAGGGCCGCTTTTTCCAGCCCTTGCGCCGCCAGCGTGGCCACGGCGTTGTTCACCTCGCGGGATTTTTCCTGGGCCATGGATTGCAACACTTGGTTTTCAAAACCCTGGAGCTGGGCCCGTATAATCAACACGCCGATCAGTCCCAGGACCGCCACGGCCACGAAAATGGGCAGAAAAAATTTACTTTTGAGCTTCATGAACTTCTCCTTCCGTCGTGAAAAACCGCGAAGACTGTGCGTGATTGCCGGAGATTATTCCAGCATGGGAAAAAAGGCGCGAGACAGGTCAGGAGGCGAGGAGTTGCAAGGCCGCGTGCAGGGCGCGCGCTTTTTTGGGGCCCAGACCGGGCAGCTTGGCGAGATCTTCCTCCGAGGCCAGACACATGGCCTCCACCGAGGGGAAATGGGTCCAGAGCAGACGCGCTGTCTTGGGACCGATGCCCGGCAGTTCGCCCAGGTTGGACTTGAGCTGATCGCCGCGCTTGTGACGGCGCAGGCGGGAGATGACAAAGCGATGGGCCGTGTCCCGGACATGTTGCAAAAACAGAAGCTCCGGGCTGCCGGGCCTGAGGTCCAGCGGATTCTTGCGGCCGGGAACAAAGATGACATCGCCAAGCTCGCCCGCCCTTCTGCTTTCTCCCTTGGCGATGGCCGCCACGGGAAACAAACCGGGCCGCCCGGCCTCGGCCAGGGCGCGTTCCACGCTGGCCAGCTGACCCTTGCCACCGTCGATGAGCAACAGGTCCGGCCATGGCGGGCCGGACTCCAGACGTCGGGCCGTGAAACGGGCCAGGGTGAGATAATCGTCGGCCGTGCCGTCCAGTTCCGGGAAGGCGTACTGCCGGTACGCGTTCTTCTCGGGCCGCCCACCGACAAAAACAACCAGTCCCGCCCTGGTGCCCTCGCCCTGGATATGGGACACGTCGACGCATTCAAGGCGCTCGATGGCAACGCCAAGACCCAGCGCCCGGGCCAGAGCCCCGCCATCGGTCTCGGTGCGGCGACGTTGCGTCGCGTGGGCCCTGGCGTTGGCCCGGGCGATATCGACCAAACGACGTTCCTGATCTCCCCGCGCCTTGCCCAGGGCGACCTTGCCGCCACGCATGTCGGCCAGGGCGTCTTCCAGATTCTGGTCCGAACACCCCAAAGCCGTGACAACGCGGCCCGGTATGAAACGCTCGGCGGTGTAAAACTGCATCACGAACGAAGCGATCAGCGCGGTTTCATCCTCGGGGTTTTCCAGGGGCGCGTCCTCGAACCAGAACGCTTGCCCGTCGATGATTCGTCCCTGGCGCACGAAGACCACGGCCAGGGATGCGCCGCCTTCATGGCCATGCACGCCGATGACGTCGATGTCGCGGCCGTCGGACAACACCGCCGCCTGTCGTTCCAGGGTGTCCTCCAGGGCACGGAGGCTGTCGCGAATCCTGGCGGCCTGTTCGAATTCCAGACGGTCCGAGGCGGCGCGCATTTCGGCCTTGAGCCCGGCCATGAGTTCGGCCGATTTTCCGGCCAAAAAAAGTTCAACACGACGCACCACCTGGGCATAATCCTCTTCGGACACGGGCAGACAGCACGGCCCCAGACAGCGCTTGATATGGTATTGCAGACAGGGGCGGGTCCGGTTGGCGAAGACCGTGTCCCGGCATTTGCGCAGCGGAAACAGCCGGTCGATGACCCGCTTGGTCTCGCGCGCGGCCAGGGCCGAGGTGAATGGCCCAAAATAAACCGATCCGTCCCGGACCACCTTGCGGGTCAGGCGCAGGGCCGGGTACGGATGGTTCCGGGACAGGCAGAACAGGGCGTACTGTTTGTCGTCGCGCAGAACGATATTATACCTGGGGCGGTGCTGCTTGATGAGGCTCGCCTCCAGGAGCAGGGCCTCTTTTTCCGTGGCCGTGCACAGGAAGTCGATGGCCTCCACCTTGGGCATCATGACCCGGACCTTGGTCGGCAGCCGGTGCTCGGGCTGGAAATAGGAGGCCAGACGGCGGCGCAGGTTTTTGGCCTTGCCCACATAAATGATTCTGCCCGTGGCGTTCTTCATCAGATACACGCCCGGGCAGGTGGGAAACGACGGCAGCAACTCGCGCACGCTCATCAGCGTCGCCGTCGCGGCGGCCGTTTGCGCGGCGGCCGGCCGTTTCTGGAACGCGATTCCGAGGGCACGGGCTGTTCGGCCTCGACGTCGCGCCGCATCTCGATCCAGGGGGAAATCTGGTCCAGGTCCTCGCCGGCGACCTTGAGCCCCAGTTCATAGAGGGCCAGGGTTTCCGGAAAACAGTCCTGGGCCACGAAGCCGCGCTTGGAAAACCGCTTGCGCTTGTCCGGCACGAACCGGCTTTGGTACGCCATGATCTGGATCACGCGCGCGGTCATCCATTTGGGCATGCTCACCCGTGTCGCGACGGGCACGATGAGGTCGTCCAGCAACGCGCTGTAAACCACCTTCTCGCCTTGGGCCGCGTGGTGGGTGGCCACGCGCCGCACCGGAACGGAAAAAAGGGCCGCGAAGATCAACACCGGTTCGACCTTGCCCGTGTCCCGGATGCGCGCGTCCAGATGGGCCAGCCAATCCCAAAGCATCGAGTCCTGGCCATGATCATGGTCCAAAAATTCGGCGATTTCCGGGAGCAGGTCATGCAGCAGGCCGGTTTTGTAGAGCAGGCGGAATGCTTTTTCGCCACAGCCAAAGGCGAACAGCTTCTGCAGTTCCTCGAACACACGGGGCGGCGAGGCTTTGAGAATTTCCTCGTGGTGACGCAGGATGGCGTTGTAGGTTTCGGGCTCGATGTGAAAATCCAGGCGGGAGGCGAAACGCACGGCCCGGATCATGCGTACCGGGTCCTCGCGAAAACGGATGTTCGGGTCTCCGATACAGCGAATGAGCCGGTTTTGAATGTCGCTCAGCCCTCCGACGTGATCGATGATCGAGAATTGGACGATCTCGTAAAAAAGACCGTTGATGGTGAAATCCCGCCGCAGGGCGTCCTCTTCGGGCGTGCCGTAACAGTTGTCGCGGTGCATGTACAAATCAGCGTCCAGGGCGTCATCGTCCTGATCTGGACAGCGCCTGAAGGTCGAGGTTTCGATGACGTGCTCCCCGAACCGGATGTGGGCCAAACGGAAACGGCGGCCAATCAGGAAACAGTTTTGGAAAATTTTCTTGATCTGGGTGGGCGTGGCGTTGGTGCTGACATCAAAGTCCTTGGGGGCGCGGTCCAGAATCAGATCGCGCACGCTGCCCCCGACCAAATAGGCGGTAAATCCCTTTTGGACGAGGCGGTACATGACCTTCAAGGCATCCGGATGGATGTTTTTGCGAGAAACGGGGTGTTCCGGTCGCGGGATAATGACGGAAGTCATGAGTCGAGAAAATCCTTTGCAGAGTTGGGTGAATGATCACGGGGTTGAAAATACACGAGGGCGGGGTCTTCAAACCCGGTCGCAGGGAATGTTGGCCAGATACTCTTCGACCAGGTCGTCCAGGGTCGTGCCGAATTCGCGCAGGTCGTACACGGCGCCGCAGGACAGGCACCGCAGGCGGACATCCTGGCAGCCGCGCGTTCCTTGCAGCGGGCCCCGGCATTTGACGCAGCGCAGGTTGGTCCGAAAGTCACGGTTTCCAAATATCATCTGAATGCCCCCTCGACGCGAAGGACCGTGTCCCGCACGTCCTGGATCAGTGTTTCAAAATCGAGCTCGACCGCCGGCAGGTCTGTCCCATGCAACCAGTAGTCGGCCGGGATCCTGGGATGAAAATTGTATTCTGTCATCATGATTACATGGCGGGACAGACGCAACAGACTGTGCAGTTGGGGATAGATCCCTTGGAATTCCGAGTTCGGACAGTGGTATTGGCCGACGATCTCCCAGGCGCAACGCGGAAAATTCCAGTGGGAGAGCACGGCCCGGCCGGCCGAAAAATGATCGTGGTCATCAAACCACGCATACTCCCGATCGAAAAAATCCGACAGCGGCAAGTCCGCGTGGGCCTCGAAAAATTTTAAAAAACGGTCCCGATAATTGGCCAGCAGGACCACATAGCCCAGATTATGGATCAGCCCCAGACAGCCCAGAAGTTCGATCTCCTCGTGATCCAGGGTGTAGGCCTCCGGAGTCATGGAGACAAGACGCTGCATGAACACGTTGGCGGTCAGGCTTTGGAGCCAGATCCGTCGCAACAGGACGTTGAGTTCCGTTGACTCGTGAAAAAAAGCGCCGCGCAACACGACCTGGTACACGATGCGCTTGATTTCCCGCTGCCCAAGGCGGACCAGGGATGTCAGAATGTCCAGCGAGGGATGAACACCCTGATACATCGGGGAATTGGCGCACGCGACCAGATTTCCGTAGATGACCGGATCAAGCTTGGCCTGGGCCGCGATCTGTTTGACCGTTGTCTCGGGTGAATTCAAAAGCGCGATCAGGTCCAACCCCACGGAGCTGATTCCCGGCAGATCATATTTTAATGTACTCATCTGTCCTTGTTAAGTTCTGAGTCTGGGTAACGGGCGCCAACCGAGGGTGGCCACCGCCCATGATCCGATGAGCACGGCCTCGGCCGCGTCATGCCGGGGAGCGGTGGGCAGCAATCGGTCCTCGTCACGCAAAAGTCGTGCGACCAGCCGGCAGGCCGCGGCCTTGGCCTCCTGGCCGCCGACCCGCTCCCGGGGAAGCAGGAAAGCGCCGCGCCACGTGTCCGCCTGGACGACCAAACATGGAATGTATCGTCGCGTGGCCGCATGCTCCCAAATAGCCGCCAGGCGCCCGCCGCCTTCCACCACCAAAAATTCCAAATCCGGCAATTCAAAAAGAATGCGGGCGGCGGCTTTCTTGAGACGGGCCGGTGTGCCCAGATTGTGCGACCGGCACCAAGCCAGACGGCCATCGCGGTCAAAAAGCGCCAATCCGGTCCGCAGTCCCGCGTCCACCGCCAGCAGCGCCGCCATCAAAGATCCACGATTTCCACATCGTCCGGACGCAGCGGGCTGTGCATGAACAGCCCGCCGACGCGGGCGAAACGCTCTGCCCCGTCCGTGGCCAGAAAAGTCAGGGTCCGGGACGAGGATGGGGCGCAAATTTTCCGGCGCTCCAACATCTCGCGCACGAATTCAGCCGTGGTCCGGGCCGAATCGACCAGGGCGACCCCGGGCCCCATCACCGCGCCAATGGCTCCCGACAGAACGGGAAAATGCGTGCAGCCCAAGACCAGCGTGTCGATGCCGGTCTCCACGCCCAGGCGTTCCAAATAACGCCGGGCCACCAATTCGGCGATTTCCCCGGCGCACCATCCCTCTTCGGCCAGGGGCACGAACAACGGGCACGGCAACCCAAACACCCGGGCCTCGGGCCGGATACGCAAAATTTCACGCTCGTAGCTGCCGCCGTTGATGGTGCTTTCGGTGCCGATGACTCCGATCCGGCCATTGACACTCGTGCGGCACGCGGCCAGGGCGCCCGGCTGGATGACGCCGACCACGGGCAAATCGGGATAGGCATCCTGGAGCGCATCCAGGGACACGGCCGTGGCCGTGTTGCAGGCAATGACCAGAAGTTTCACGCCTCGGGCACGGAGCAGGGCCGAGGTCTGCAATGCGTATCTGGTCACGGACTTGGCGCTTTTGGTTCCATACGGCAGGCGGGCCGTGTCACCAAGATAGACGAAACTCTCGTTGGGCAGGGTTTCGCTCAGGGCCTTGAGAACGGTCAGGCCGCCAATGCCGGAATCAAATACGCCGATGGGCAGGGAACGGGTGTCGGTGTTCATGCGAAAATCAGTCGAATGCCGCTGGTCGGGAAACGTCGAGCAGATGCTCCACGATCTCGTCCAGATGACGATGGTTGGTTCTGAATTCGGACAGCGGGGGCAGATCGTTGAAATCGAAAAAATCCACGTCCAGCGTTTCCATGCTGACGGTGGCCTCGCCGCCGACGAGGTCGCAGAGGAAAACCAGCTTCACCGCGTGGTAAAACATGTTCGCCCTTTCCCCCCGATTGGCGTCAAAGGCCCCGACCAGCTTGGTGGCCCGGACCAGGAAGCCGCTTTCCTCGAGGGTTTCCCGCTCGGCGGTCTCGGACGGACGGTCGCCCACGTCGGCCCAGCCGCCGGGCATGGCCCATTTGCCGTCGGATTTTTCCCGGACCAGCAGAATCCGCCCGTCCCGCACCACCGCCGCCCGCACATCGACCTTGGGCGTGGCGTAGCCGGGCTCCAGGGAAAAGGACCGCCGGATCAGGGGCAAGGGCAATTGGGAGTGTTCGGCCAAAATTTCCGCCGCGATGTCGGACAAACGCGTGAAACTGATACGATCAAAGGGATTTTTGGTGAAGGCCAAGCCGGTCTGGGCCAGGGATTGGATCTCCCGGGCCCAGTCCAGCCAGCGCGTCGACACGTCGTCCGTCATGGGAATCAGGCCGAGGCGAGGTACGTGGTGATGGCCTGGCCGATGGTCTTCCAGGTCTGCTGGCGCTTGGCGTCGTCCGTTTCCAGAAGCGTGACCCGGAACCCCTTGCGGTTGCAACAGAATCCGGTCAGGGGAACCACGCAGATTCCGGTGGCGCCAAGCAGGTAATAGACAAAACGCTTGTCCACCTCCACGCCCTTGACGATGTCCTCGATGTAGGCCCGCGCCTTGGGGTTGGCGATATCCAGGGTCTGGTTGCCATTGAGGACTCCGTCCTCGAACATGACCGCCATGTAAAACGCGCCCTGGGGCTTGATAACCCGCACGCCGGACACGCCCTGAAACGCTTCCCAGGCTTCCTGGGCGCGATGTTCGAACATGTGGCGTCTGGCGTCGAGATGGGCCGGGTAGCGCGGATCGCCCATGACCCTGGGAATGGACAGCTGGGGCAAGCTGGTGGAACAGACCTCGAGCATCTTGGCGTTCAGGAGGCTGCGGATATAGGCCTTGAAATCCGGATTCTTGTCCTTGTTGTAGACTTCCATCCAGCCACAACGCCCGCCCGGCCACGGATATTCCTTGGAGATGCCGCGCAGGGCCATGCCCGGCACGTCGCCGATGACCTCGGACAGACTGCAGGTCGGGTGTCCGCTGTAGACGATGTTGGCGTAGATTTCGTCGGCCAGGACAAAAACATCGTAACGCCGGGCAATGTCCACGATTTTTTCGATCAGCTCGCACGGGTAGACCGCGCCGGTCGGGTTGTCCGGATTGATGAACAGGATGCCGGCGATGGAATCGTTGTAGCGGATTTTGTTTTCCAGATCGACCAGATCGGGCATCCAGCCGTTGTTGGGGTCCAACTCGTAGGTCAGGTGTTCATAGCCGGAATGGGCGGCCTCGGCCGAGGAATGGGTCGAATAGGCCGGAGACGGACCGATGACCCTGGCCTCGCGCTTGAGGAAGCCAAAAATCTTGGCCACGGCGTCGCCCAGACCGTTGAAGAAAATAATATCGTCGGCCGTGACCTGATAGCTGCCGCGTCGGTTGACCAATTGGGCCACGAATTCACGCGTCTCCAAAATGCCCTGGGTGGCGCAGTAGCCATAGGTGTGGTCTTCCATGGCCAGGTCGGCGATGATTTCCTTGATCCAGGCCGGTACCGGCTCGCCCTTTTCGATGGGATCGCCGATGTTTTCCCAAACAATGTCCAGACCGAGGTTGCGGAGGTCATGGGCCACGGCCACGATTGCCCTGATTTCGTAGGTCAGTTTCCCCCAACCCACATGTTCGATGTTTCTACGCATAATATAGTCCTGATAGCTGCAGGAGGCCGCTCGGACACTGCAGGAAGATAAGTCTCCCTCAAAAATACTAGGGAGATAGATTCAAAGGTGCATTTGCTTATGCCAGCGGACGGTGATTGTAAATAGCGCGACGACAGCCATGGACACGCCGCCGGAAAACCCACGATCAACCGGTGCGTCCCCGCAAACCGGGACGGACAAACCCGGCGCTATCTGGCGTCCGGCCTGGGTATTGATTGGCTCCATGGCGAAGTGGCCGGCCTTGGGGGCGCGTCAATAATGCGGGGGCTTTTCGTCGGGAGCAATCTCCACGGGAGTTGATAATTCCTGGAATTTCTGGGCCAAAATTTTGAGGCCGCGCCGCAACTCGTGGATTTCCCGTTGCTGCTCCAGGACAACGCCGCTTAGCTCATCGACGGTTTTTTGCAGATAGCCGCAGTGAACTTCGATGTTTTCGATACGATCCGACATAAATTCCTCCTCGCGCCCTGTCCGGCGGGGCTTCCGTCCGCAAGCCTTGACCGCCATTTCCGGCCTGCGTAGGACTGCGCGACATTTTCACCCGCCAAGGAGTACTCCATGCCCATGTCCAACGCAGCCGCGACTCTCGACGCCGATTTTCTCGACCATGTTTTTCCCCCGGCCAGGGCCGACGCCTTTTTCGACGCCTTGTTCGATGGAACCGAGGATGGCGCCTATGATATCCGGCTGCGTTTCGAGAAGCAAACGCCGACCGAACTCCACCTGGCCTTTCATCTGCTCGAACGACCGGGAAAATGCCTAGTCTGCAACCTGACCCACGGCCTGCCCCGTGTCTTTGCCCGGCATCCAGTCCTGGCCGTGGGGCAGACCGTGACCGACCTGTGCGCCAAACTGGGCCTGGAGGCCTCGTCCTGGAATCTGTCCCCAACCCGGGAAGTCCGCAGGGGGCTGCACGTCATTCCCCTTGTTGTCAAATTGGCTTGATCCATGCGCCGAAATTGCCGCCTTTTTTTGACCCGTGTCAAAAAAACTTCACTGTTTTGGTGGTAGGCGAGCACGCATGAAAGACAACACTTCGGAATCATTGCCTTCGTTTGCCATCCGAACTTGCCGGGGCTGTATCCGCTGCCCCCATGCCGTCGTCACCCGCGATCCAAGCGCGGATCTCGCGCGGATACTGGATGCCTCGGGCTGGGCCGCCTTTCTCGCCAGCCAGGGGCATCCCATCCGCCACCACCAGCAATTCCGCGTTGCCGTGGCCGCCTGCCCCAACGGATGCAGCCAGCCGCATATCGCGGATTTCGCCCTTGTCGCCACGACGTCCGTCCTGCTCGACGCCGGAGCATGCACCGCCTGCGGCGCGTGCGTGGCCGCGTGCGTCGAAGATGCGTTCTGTCTGGATGACACCATCCGCATCGACCGGAACGCCTGCCTGGGCTGCGCGGCCTGCGTCAGGGTCTGCCCGACCGGGGCGCTGCGCCACGGACCGGACGGCTACCGCGTCTTGGTCGGCGGCAAACTCGGCCGTCATCCGCGTCTGGCCCATGAGCTCGGCGTTTTTTCCCCGTCCGAGGCCATGCATGTCCTGGAACGGGTTGTATCCGTGCTTATGAAGCATCAACACGGTCGGGAACGTCTGGGCGACGTCGTCGAACGCCTGGGACAAAACCGCTTCGACCCCCTGGTCCGGCCATGACCATGCCGCTGCGCGCCCTGATCGTTTTTTGCGGACTTCTGGCCGGAGCCCATTTTCTGCGCTTCGGCACTGTCTGGGAATGTCTGGCGGCCCTGCTTCCGGCCTTGGGCGCGCTCTTTCCCCGCCTTGTGCCCCGACCACTCATGGCCCTGGCCCTTGTGGCCGGTTTCTGGCTCTGGACAGACCAGGCCGCCGGTCTGATCGCCACGCGTCTTCAATTCGACATGCCCTATCTGCGGCTGGCGGCCATTCTCGGCGCGGTCTGTCTGCTCCATGTGGCAGGATTGGTGCTTCTTCTTGGCCGGGCCGGCCACCGGCTCCTTGGCCCCGTGGACAGCACTACGTGGGCCCAGAGCGCGGCCATGCTTTTGGTCGGCGCGGCCATGATCGCGGCCACGGTCACGGCGCCCTTTCCCCTGCTGCTGGGCGAGCGTTTTCTGCCTGGCTCCAGCCCGGCTTGGATCGGCTTTTTCGCCATGTACGCGGGTGTTGTTGTCCGCCACATGCTGACCGGCTCGGCGCCGCGCGTCCGGGCTTTCATCTGGAGCCTCTTTTCCCTGGTTTTTTTTGGGCAACTTGCACTGGGTCTGGGCGGAATGACGGAATTTCTCATGACCGGCAAGCTGCATCTGCCCGTGCCGGCCCTGATCCTGGCCGGCCCCCTGTACCGGGGCGAGGGGCTGTTCATGCCGATCCTGCTCGGTGTTTCCCTGCTTCTGGTCGGCCCGGCTTGGTGCAGCCATCTGTGCTACATCGGGGCCTGGGACGACCAGTTGTCCCGGCTGGGACCGAAACGGCCGCGCCCCCTGCCCGCCTGGGCCCCGCGAGTCCGGACGGGCATTCTCGCGGGAACGATCCTTGTCCCGCTGGCCCTGCGGCTGGCTGGCGTGACCTGGGCATGGGCCCTGGGCGTGGCCGTCTTGTTCGGTCTGACCGGGATTGGCATCATGGCGCTCTGGTCCCGAAAAAGCGGAACCATGGTCCATTGCACCATGTGGTGTCCCGTTGGGCTGGTCAACAATCTGGTCGGGCGTATTCTGCCCTGGCGCGTGCGTATCGCTCCGGATTGCACGGGGTGCGGTCTCTGCGCCCGGGCCTGCCGCTACAATGCCCTGACCCTAGAGGATCTGGCCCGCAAGCGCCCCGGTTTAAGCTGCTCGCTGTGCGGCGATTGTCTGCCGCGTTGTCCGCACGGGCACATCAACCTGACCCTGGCGGGACATACCCGGTATGCCCGCCCCGTGTTTGTCGTTCTGGTCGTGGCGTTGCACACGATTTTTTTGGCAGTGGCCAGAATTTAGTAACGGTCCATGATCCGGGCTTTTTCGGAATAGTCCCACGCCTTGAGGCCCAGATCGACCAACACGTCATCGACCAATTCCTCGACGCTCCGATTGGCCTGGAGCATGTGGTCCATGCCGGCCATGTACAGAGGTTCGCGCTCGGACATGATGTGGGCGACCTCGTCGTGCAGGGCCAGACCGGTCAGGGCCGGACGCTGGGCGGGATTATCGTCCCGCAGAATGCGACCGGTCAGCAGCGCGGCATCGGCCGCCAGATAAAAACTGACCCCGGTCTTGTACATCAGGTCCCGGTTGGCGGCGGACAGAACAATACCCCCGCCCGTGGCCACGACCTTGCCGGGCAGGCCGGCGACCTTGGCCAGGGTTTGTTCCTCCAGGGCGCGGAAATGCTCCCATCCATGAGCGCTCACAATTTCGTCAACGCTCTGCCCGGCGTCCCGGACCAGGACCTCGTCCGTGTCCACGAAGGCGCAATCCAGAGCCGCGGCCAGGGCTTTGGCCAGAGTGGTCTTGCCACTGCCGCGCATGCCGATCAGATAAATATTTTTGGTTTCCAGGCTGAATGCGGGTTTTGAGTACTGGCCGGGCTTGAACGTCATGGAGGCTTCGGCGTCCTCGATTTCCGTTTTTTTCTTGATGAATGTCGTCATGGTTCCTCCTGTGAATGTGGGCCCCGCAATGGGCCAAATCCGCCTAAAATGCAACCAGCGCCTTGATTGACGGCCAATCCGCAATCGGGCTAGGTTGACATCATGCACATCAACCCAAGGACTTTCATGAAATCCCTGCCTGTTCTTGTCGCCATGTTTTTTGTTCTGTGCCTTGGTTCCGTGGGATCGGCCCAAACCGTGGAAAAAATGTCGGCCACCGGTCTGATGCAGTTCATTGGTGCCAACAAGGGCCGGGTGGTCGTGGTCAATTTCTGGGCCACCTGGTGTCAGCCCTGTGTCCAGGAATTTCCGGGCCTCATCGCCTTGCGGGAAGGATTTCCGGAAAGCGAGCTGACCGTGCTTGGCGTGTCCGTGGATTACAACCTCAAGGCCGCCCAGCGGTTCGTGGACCGCTCCGGGGTCAATTTTCCCGTCTTCCTCGACGAAGGGAATATCAGCTCCACGTTCGACGTCCAGGGCATCCCCCGGACCATGGTTTTCAACGGCGCGGGAAAAAAAATATTCGACCATGTGGGCTATATCGAGCCCGCCAGTTTCAGGCACATCGTGGAACGGGTCCAGGCCATGCCATGAACGTCCTGGCGGAGCTGGCGGAACGGGCCATTCTGGACGCCCAGGCCAAGGGCGACTTCGACAACCTGCGGGGACAGGGCCAGCCCATCCCCCTGGAGTCCGACCCCTTCATGCCCGAACATCTGCGCATGGCCTATAAGATGCTGAAAAACGGCGGCTACGTGCCCGAGGAAATCCAGACCCAGCGGGAGATTCGTTCCCTGATCGAATGTCTGGAACGCGAAACCGACGAATTCCGCAAGATGCGCCAGATCCAGAAGGTGAATCTGCTCATGGTGAAAGCCAAGCTGCGACACGGTGGGTTGCTCCTGGAAGAAAACGAGGCCTATTATCACAAGGTCGTGTCCCGAATCACCCTGAACCAGCCCTGATCGTACCTCCATGAATGAACATCGTCGCAATCTGCTCAAGGCCGCCCTGGCTCCCCTACTGCTGCCCCTGACGGCGCCGTTGGCCGAGGCCTCCACGCCTCCCCTGTCCGAAGTTTCGGAGATCCGGGTCATCCAGACCAAGGACCCCGCCAATATCTTGGAACGCGTTTCCGAACCAGGTTTCACCATGGGCCTGACCAATTCGGTGCTGGGTTTTCTCCAGGATACGCATCCCACCGGCAATCTTCCGGTCTGGAACCAGCCCGCGTCCCAGGTGGATCTGAGGTCCCGTATCCCGCGCATCGCCGACCAGGTGGTGCGTGGCGTCATCCGTCATGCGTCCATCTATCCGGTGGACCCCTGCTGGATCATGGGCCAGATGATGGCGGAATCCTATTTTTATGAATTCGCCGTGTCGTCGGCCCTGGCCGTGGGGCCGTGCCAATTCATCTCGGCCACGGCCAGGGGCTACGGTCTGATCTGCGCCGACACACGTCTGGCCGATCCGACCTCGATCCAACGTCCGGATCTGGACGCGGATTTCGAACGGGCCACGGAATTGCGCCAGCGTGTCCGCAGTCTCCGGCGCAAGTATAGCGATCTCTTCAACCGCCCCGAAAAAATTTTGCGCTCCCTGCTCGCGGCCCGAACCACCGGCGCGACGCCGCCCAATGTCGCGGAGTACGGTCCGGCGCTGGAACTCATGGACCAGATGCAAGCCCAGTATGCCCAGGCCCGCAACAACTATCGCCAGTTTTTGAACGCGAATTTTCAGAACCGTTCCATCTTCAAGCCCGAGGACGTGGCCTTTTTCGAACGCTTCGACCAACGCGTCCTCCATGACCACGCGATCAACGCCATGGTCCGGATGATGGCCGAAAACCTGCGCGCGCGCGGCGGCAACATCCTGGCCGCCACCGCCGGCTACAACGCCGGGCTGGGCAACACCGGTTCGTCGCCGGGAGTCTACGCGACATACGGGCGCATCCCGAACTTCGGTGAAACGGTGAACTACGTCAGCAAAATCCTGGTCAACCATCACGAAATCTCCCGCCGCATCTGATCCCCCTTTTCCCGCGCCGGGATCAGTGACCAGGAATCCGGCCTTGGCCGTGCTGGTCGCTGATTTTGGCTTTGTCCTTGCTTTATCTCCTTCCCCAGGCAAACTGGGGACTGACAACCGATTTTTTATTCAATTTTGTTACAAAATCTCGGATTGACGTCCACGGAGATGACAATTCTGTCATATTCTCATGGCGCCAAAATCCGGAAGCGAACAGCAAAGGGAGTAGCACGCCATGTGTCGATTGTTTGCTCTGACGAGCAGCGAACCCGTGTCCCCCATGGATGCCATCCGGGCTCTGGATGTCATGCGCGAAGGGCACGACGGATCGGGAGTGGGGCTCTATCTGTCGGATTTGGGCGGTCCGTTCGAATCCATGAAGGACAGCCCCGTTTTGTCCGGAATTTTCACGGAAATCGGCGTCAAACGCCTGGACGAGTACATGTCCGCGCGGGGGTTCACCCTCAAATACGATCTGCCCATCACCCCCAAGGGGGCCATGCCTGCCTGGACGCCCAAACGGGAACGGTACGTGGTCCGCGCCTACGATGCTCCGTTCTCCTGGGCCGGGCTGTCCGAGCAGGAAAAAGGCCAGGGCTATCTTAAAATCCGCCTCGAACTCAAGCACATGGGTCTGGCCGATGACAGCATGACCGTTTTTTCCTTCTGGCCGGACACGGTCATGATCAAGGAAATCGGCGATCCCCTGCAGGTCGGCGAGTATCTGGGTCTGGACCGGCCCGAAATCAAGAGTCGCCTGATCCTGGCCCAGGGCCGTCAGAACACGAACTACGCCATCAACCTCTACGCCTGTCATCCCTTCTTCATCGAGGGCCTGAGCACCATGACCAACGGCGAGAACACGGCGTTCGTGCCCATCCGCGACTACCTTTCCAGCCAGGGTGTGTCCGGCTATGAAGGCTACAACTCGGATTCCGAGGTTTTCACGCACATCCTGCACTACACGATCAAGAAGCTGGGCCTGCCGTTTGCGGCCTACAAGCACATCATCACGCCCCTCAAGGATCACGAGATGGCCGCGCATCCGGACAAGGCCTTTTTGACCAAGCTGAAGCAGATCTGCCGACGGCTGATCATTGATGGCCCCAACTGCGTCATCGGCTGTCTGCCGGACAAATCCATGTTCATGGTGCAGGACAGCAAGAAGCTGCGCCCCGGTGTGGTCGGCGGCCGTCCCGGTCTGTACGCGTTCTCGTCCGAGATCTGCGGCCTGGATCTGGCCATTCCCGATCGCGACAAGTCCCAGGATTTTCAACCCATGCATCTTGATTCGGCCATTGTCGGCCCGGACCGTCAGGAGATCACACTATGTCGGCAAACACAGCCATTAGCCCTTCCCAACTGAGCATCAAGGATCTGCCCTGGCAGATTGTCTGGAACCAGGACCGCTGCACCCTGTGCGGCCAGTGCTGCGCCGTGTGCCCCATGCAGGCCCTGGAGCTGGGCACGTTCCGCAAGCGCACAATCAAGGTCACGCCCGGATTCAGGAACAAACCGGAAAACGAGCATTCCATTTATTACGGCATCCGCCAGCGCACGGCCCCGCATCAGGCCTGCGTCGGGTGCGGCACGTGCACCATGGTCTGCCCCAATGACGCCATTCTGCCCGTGCATTCCGACGAAAAGGACAAGCTGCGCTTTCACGTCAACCGTGGCGGCCAGCCCAGGACCCGTGGCGGGCGCCGCAACGACAACGGTTCCGTTCTGGACCAGATCAAGTTCATCCGCATTTCCATGCTGACCGACCCGGCGCTGGACTCCGGCCGTCACGAGTTCGACCTGCGCACCCTGATCGGCCGCGTCCAAAGCCCGGCCGATGGTCTGGCCACCTTCAAGGAGCACGGCTGGGCTCCGCCCGTGCGCGAGAT